>JAEEJT010000180.1 GCA_016282055.1 Bacilli bacterium | reverse complement strand
TTCTGAATAATTATCAAAATCAATGCTATATTCGCCATCACCATCATAAATGATGTAAAAGTATGCTGTATATGATGCACCAGGTTTTAAATCACCGGCAAAGTCAATTGAATCGCCATGGAAATATGTAGATACACTATCTAATTCTGTACCATTAGATCCAAATAACTCATAATAAAACATATTTAAATGATTCTTTTCTTGAGAAACATTCTTAACACTAACACCAATTTTAATAATTGGTTGACCATTGTATTCTGAATAACTATTATCAACAGATACAAAAGAATAATTAGAATCAAAAGTTATTTCTAATCCATCAAATACAATAGTATCACCTAAAGTATATTTTTTATTCATAGTTGAAGTTGTAGAATTTGATGTATTGTTCTCATATTTATTGTTAGATGAATTATTATAGTTGTTGTTTGAATTGTTATTAGAATTAGAATTAGATTCTTTATCACTACCACATCCTGTAATAGTAAGAGTAAGAATTCCAATAAATAGTATACTTAATACCTTTTTCTTCATTCAATCATAGCTCCTTTCTAATTTGATTATATCCTAAAAAAGAGCAATAGTCGATAACTATTTGCTAATTTTTTTGCATATTTAAAAAGAAGAACTTTTTAAACTCTTTCTTTATTTTTATTTATATTCAACAACTCATTTTAATTATAGCATATTTTTATTATTTGTAGTATTATTAATATAGGTGATAGTATGAAAAAGATGATGATTATGTTATTTTGCTTATCAATATTAACAGGATGTAGCTATACAATTGAAAAACCAGAGGAGCCACCAATATTACCAACACCAACAAATACTCCAGAGAAAGTGGTAAATAATTATGTATCATACAATGGTCCTTTAAAGGTTAGGGGAAAAGATATATTAAATCAATATAATGAAAAAATTCAGCTTAAAGGAATTAGTTCTCATGGACTACAATGGTTTGATTATTTAATAACTGATGAAAATATTAAAACTATGAAGAGTTGGGGTGCTAATGTTATTAGACTTGCTATGTATACCAAAGAAGGCGGATATTTAGACAATAGAGCCATATATGATACTTTAGTAAAAGATATAGATTTAATAATAGCTAATGACATGTATGTTATAATAGATTGGCATATTTTAAGTGATAATAATCCAAATAACCACAAAGAAGAGGCAAAAGAGTTTTTTAACAACATAAGTACTAAATATAAGTATATTCCAAATGTAATATATGAAATATGTAATGAACCAAATGGTTCCACAACATGGGATGATATAAAATCATATGCATATGAGATTGCCCCAATAATTAGAAAAAACTCTAGTTCATTAATAATAGTTGGTACACCTAATTATAGTCAAGATGTGGATAAAGTTATTGATAATAGAATAGGCTTTGAAAATATTACATATGCTCTTCATTTTTATGCAGGAACACATAAAGATGATTTAAGAGCAAAAGCTCAAAAAGCACTTGATAATAATATACCAATATTTATCAGTGAATGGGGAACAAGTAATGCTGATGGAAATGGTGGACCTTTTATAGAAGAAGCAGATAAATGGATGAAATTTATTAATCAAAATAATCTTAGTTATATTAATTGGTCATTAGCTGATAAAGATGAAAAATCTGCATTATTATTACCAAATAATACTATAATAAATGATAATTCTTTATCAGAAAGTGGTAAATATATAAAGGATGTCTTGAGTAAATAATAATTTACATATATTGAAAAACATGCTATAATAAACATATATATTATAAAAGAATAGAGGGATAGATTATGGAATTTTATAGAGACGTATTAAATGGTCCTTTATATTATATTGCTGTAGTAGTATCAGTAATACTTATAATGGCAATCATTGGCTTTTTAATGGAAAGAAAAAAACTATATAAAGAAGCTATTGGAAAGATTGCACATGTTGATTCAAACGTAGCACCTATACAAGATGTTAAAGTTGAACCAAAAAAAGAAGTAAAAAAGACAGTTAAGCCTAAGAAAGCTGCAGATTCTACAACACCAGCTGTGGCTAGTACTGAAGTACCTGTTTTTACTGCAGTAGAAACTAAAGAAGTTCAAACTGAGAACAAGAAATAAACATGGTATTTTCATACTGTGTTTTATTTGGTATAATAGAGTAGTTATGAAAGGAAAATTGATATGACATTAGATGGTATAATAGATATATTAAAGAAAATATTGGATATATCGTTAGTATGGTTAGCGATGTATTATATATTAAAAAATATTAGAAATAATGTTAAATTAACATTATTATTTAAAGGAGTAGCTATAGTAGTATTACTTAAAGTTCTTAGTGAACTTTTAGGATTAACTACAATAGGATTATTATTAGAATATGTTATTATGTGGGGACCACTTGCATTAATAATCATATTTCAACCAGAAATTAGAAATGTTTTAGAGCAAATAGGTAAAACACAATTACTAGGAAGACATAAAATATTAACGGTTGATGAAAGAGAAAGACTTGTATATGAAATAATCAATGCTGTTGAATATTTAAGAAAAGCAAGAATTGGCGGTTTAATAGTAATTGAAAGAGATATAAGTTTAGCTAATTATATTGATAAAGGTAAAAAAATATATGCTGATTTATCAAGTGATTTATTAATATCAATCTTCTTCCCAAATAATCCACTACATGATGGTGGTGTTATTATCCAAGGGAACAGGATAAGTTGTGCTGGTGCAGTATTCCCAACAAGTAATAGTAGTAAGGTTAATAAGAAATTTGGTACACGTCATAGAGCTGCACTTGGTATTACTGAAGAAAGTGATGCCATAAGTGTAGTAGTTTCAGAAGAAACTGGAAGAATATCTCTAGGAGTTAAAGGAGATTTATTCTACAATCTATCAATAGATGATTTAAGAATGATGTTAATTGATGAATTAAGACCTAAACAAGAAGAAGAATACTTAGATGAATTAGATGAGGAAGATATTTATGAAGAAAATAATTAGAGCAATAATTCTTTTTTTCGATAGATGGCTAATTACGCCAATAACTAAAATAGTTTTATTAGTTAGTGGTCTTGTTAAAAAGAATGGTAGAGAAATAGAAAAATTTATTAATAAAAAACAAACACTTATTGTATTATCATTAATATTTGCTTTCTTATTATTCTTTTGGGTTGATCAAAACTCAGATACTTTAATTAATAAAAGTGCTGAAATATTATATAATCAACCAGTAACAGCAGAGTATAATGAAGAAGCATATGTTATCGAAGGATTACCTACAAGTGTTGATGTAACTTTAATTGGTAGAACGTCAGATTTATACTTAGCTAAGCAATATACATCAAATCTATCTGTATCTGTTGATTTAAGGGGTATTACACCTGGAAGTCATAAGGTAAAACTTAACTATAATAAGGCAAATGCTTTAGGAACTATAGATTATAAATTAGATCCATCTACAGCTAATATAATAGTTTATGAAAAAGTATCAGAAACAAGGGAATTAGACTATGACATACTGCATAAAGATAATCTAGATTCTACATTGATACTATCTAAAGTTAGTTTAAATAGAAATGATGTAATAATTAAGGGTGCTAATTATAAGTTAAAACAAGTTGCTACTGTAAAAGCATTAGTTGATATTGATAAGATAAGTAATCCAGCAGCTGGTGATTATACACTAAAAGATATTACTTTAATGGCGTATGATGCTAGTGGATTACCAATAGATGTAGAGATGGTTCCAGCAACAATTGATGCTGATATTACAATCTCATCACCATCAAAAGAAGTACCAATTCAAGTTGTACCAAAGGGTGATATAGCATTTGGTAAAGCAATAAGTAAACTCACACCATCAGTTAGTAAAGTAACTATTTATGGTGATGAAGATAAAATTAGTGGTATAACATCAATACCAGTTGAGATTGATGTCAATGATTTATCATCAGATAAGACATTTAACGTTAATATTGCTAAACCTTCTGGTGTAAGAGCAATAAGTGCTAGAACTATGTCTATAAGAGTTGAATTATCTTCAGAAATTACTAAAGAAATACCAAATGTTCAGATTTCAACAATTAATTTAGATTCTAAATATAAGGTTCAAGCAGTATCTAAGGAAGATAGTACAGTTAATGTAGTAGTAAAAGGAAGTGAAGAGGCTGTAAAAGCTTTAGATACTAACACAATTAAAGCAACAGTTGATTTATCAGGATATACTGCTGGAGAATATGAAATAGAAGTAGTAGTAACTGGTGATGATTTAAAATTAACATATGAAACAAAAACTAAAAAAATAAAAGTAAAAATAGAAGAAAAATAAAATTAAAATACTGATTAATTAATCAGTATTTTTTTTATTCAAAATCTTCAAATAATAAGCTGATATCTATGATACCTGCAATACCTACTAAAGCATATACAACTTTAGTAATTACATTCTCAGCACCAAACAATGTTTCAACAAGATTGAAATCAAATAGCCCAATTAAACCCCAATTAATCGCACCAATGATTATAAGTATAAGAGAAGCTTTTTGTAATGTTTGCATATTATTCCTCCTTTTCTAATCTCAGTATTAGGATAATCAAAAAAATAAAAAATATTCATGAATAAAGAAAAAAACTAGACATAGTATTAATTAGAAAGAAAAGAGGAGTGAAAATGAAGAAAAATATACTATTATTTATAGCTATTTGTATTTTTTTTATAACTGGATGTAATAAAAAGGATGATATGTTAAAAACTATTAATAAAAAATATGATAATTTGAAAGCTTATACATTAACAGGTGATTTAGAAATAATAAATAATGATGATACCTATAATTATGATGTAAAAGTAATATATCAAAAAAAAGATAAGTTTTTTGTTAGTTTAAAAAATCGTAATAATAATCATGAACAAATTATTTTAAAAAATGATGAAGGTGTTTATGTAATAACACCATCACTTAATAAGAGTTTTAAATTTCAAAGTAATTGGCCATATAATAATTCACAAGTATATTTAATTGCATCTATTATTGATGATATTAATAAAGATAAAGAAAAAAATATAATAAATAATAAAAATAGTATTACCATTACTAGTAGTGTTAATTATCCAAACAACAATAAACTGATTAAGCAAATAGTTATATTTGACAAGGATTATAATTTAAAAAGTGTTAGTGTAGTTGATGAAAATGATATTAAGCAAATGACTATGACTTTTAAGACAATTGATTTAAAACCAGATGGTATCAGTAATGATACATTTGATTTAAATAGTATTATAAATACAAAAATAGAGGAAGAAGAAAAGCCTACATCTACTTTAGATGATATAATCTATCCATTATATATACCTACAGGTACAGTGCTCACAAATTCAGAAAAAGTAAATAAAACAGATGGAGAAAGGGTAATAATGACATTTGAAGGAGAAAAACCATTTCTACTTGTAGAAGAGACATCTATTATTGAAGAAGAATTTTCAATAATACCTACATATGGAGAACCATATTTATTAATTGATACAGTAGGAGCACTTACAGATAATAGTATTACATGGAGTAGTGAAGGAATAGATTATTATTTAGTTAGTGATGTAATGAGTCAAAATGAACTTATTGATATAGCACGATCAGTTAATGCCATACCTGTAATGAAATAGGGAAGTTTCCCTATTTTTCTTTACATTTTAAATATAATCGTGCTACAATAAGTCATAGGTGATTAACATGAAAAGAAATAAAAGACAAAGAAGTTATAAAACAACTACGTCAACAGAGTTAGATTATATGAGAGTTATTAAAATAAGTGCAGGAGTATTAATAGTATTTGCACTTGTACTTATAGGATCTAAATTAGCTATGGGTGAAATAAAATTAAATAAAAGCGATGAAAATAAAGAAACTCAAATTGGTTATCAAGAAATAATAGCAGGAGAAGCATTTAATAGAAAACAAGATGAGTATTATGTACTATTCTTTAGCTTAAGTGGTAGTAATTATCAGTACTTTGTAAATGCTATAAATATGTATAAACAGTATCCTGATCATGCACCAATCTATGTTGTTGATTTAGATAAGAAATTTAATTCAGAATTTATTAAGAAAGAAGGAGAGGACGCACCTTATCCAAAAAATATTGATAGTTTAAAGGTAGAAGATCCAACACTTTTAAAAATTAGTAATTCTGAAACTGTTGATGTTATAGTAGGAAAAGACGATATAACAGAATTTTTCAATAAATAGAGTAAATCTACATGATTTACTTTTTTTATTCAAAAAAAATAAATTTTTTTCATAAAACACTTGCTTAAATACTAAAAATATAGTAAGATTATATCGTTAACTTGTTAACGGGCTTATAGCTCAGTTGG
This sequence comes from Bacilli bacterium, assembly GCA_016282055.1. Classification (GTDB taxonomy): domain Bacteria; phylum Bacillota_I; class Bacilli_A; order ML615J-28; family CAG-698; genus CAG-698. The sequence goes on along the minus strand of JAEEJT010000180.1, from coordinate 3,431 downwards.
TTAGAGCGCGCGTCTGATAAGCGCGAGGTCGATGGTTCAAGTCCATCTAGGCCCACCAGTTTGAAATAAAAGAAGCACTTAGTGCTTCTTTTTTATGGTTTAAACTCAAAATCTTTAATCATATCAGGTTCTTTTTTACCAAGATTTATTTTCATCTCATTACTTACTTCTTTAATACTATCTTTATCTAATTGATAAGTCCAAAGTCGTTGTTTTAAATTATCAAAGTAAACCATTTTTCCATCACCATGAACTTTTAATTGAATAATATTTAAGAAGTCTTCAGTTTTTTGATATTTACGTGATTCCAATATATCTTTAAATATATTATAGAATGAAAGTATTTCATCAGTAGTTAAACTAGTATCTAGATTATTTGATATTGTTTCTAATATATCTAATATTTTATCAACACTTCTAACCTCAGTGAATTTATTAATTAGACCTTTGATAAGTACTTGTTGATTATATCCACGATCAATATCACCTTGTGCTAAATCATATCTATTTCTAGCAAGTACTAAAGCTTCTTCACCATTTAATGTTTGTATACCTTTATTAATACATATTTCTCCTTGACGACTAGAATTATCTGTACATAATCTTTTAGGAACATCTACAGTAACACCACCAAGTGTATCTACCAAAGATACAACACCTTTAAAATTAATTTTAACATAATAATTAATATCAACATCAAATGCTTTTTCGATAGTATCAATCATACAATCAGTACCAAACCATCCAGCATGAGTTAATTTATTCTTTTTATTATCACGACAAGTAATAGGTAAGTAACTATCTCTTGGAATAGACATCATCGTAATATTTAAAGTATCAGGATTAAATGTCATTAATATTAAACTATCACCATTAGCATAACTATTTCTTTTTAAACCATCTTTTTCAGAATCAACACCCATTAAAAGAATAGAGAATGGTTTAATATTATTACCTTTTTTAAATGAGAAAGAATTACTTCCTTTTTTAATAGTTTTATCTTTATCAGTAATAACTTTAACTTTATTTTCTATATCTTCATATCCTTCAGTTTCTTGAAACATAACATCATAGTTACTAGATATAAACATATAATCAATTTTCTTATCATATAAATCATTAATCATTACTAATATATCATTATAAGAAACAATATCATTTTTCTTATCAAGTTTTTCTTCATCTATTATTTCTTTAGCTATAACATAATTATCAATAGACATAGTATCATCTATTAAACCAATCTTAGCTTTTTTAATATCTTTAACATCATTAATATCATTTTCTTTTAAAGTTATTAAACTAGAAGAGTATATAATCTTACTTTTATTAATTGAATCAACAAGTTTATATACTTTATTTATAGAATATGAACCAACAATATTAATAACTATAAATAATAACATCATAATAGTAGCTACAGTTTTATCTTTTTTTTGTTTTATTAAGAAAAATATAATATCTATAAGTATAATAAAACCAATAATAATATATCTAATTCTTGTTTCAATAGGTCCTAAAAGAAGAATATGATATATTAAGAAAAAACTACTCAATAAGACAAGTAATATTAATAAATTATTAAATTTAACTTTTCTTTTTTTTCTCTTTCTTGTAGTCATATTTTTTTACCTCTTTATTATAATTATACCAAATGAATTTGTTTATACAATTTATCTTTTAAATCTTTGACATTCCTTTACAATTCTATATAAAATAACCTGTCGAAATATATACTTTATTTATGGAAAATGTTATAATATAATTGACTATTTATAGGAAGGATGTGGGAACATGAAAAAGAAAATAATGTTAATTCTTATAGTAACATTTATTTTAGTTATGCCTACATATTTTCCTAAAGCAATAGTAAGAGCAAGTGATATAATTTCAAGAAATGAATGTCCAAATTTTGAAGTTGCTTTAGCACGTAGTGATGGACTAGATAAGATACAATGCTATGATACCTATGATCAAGCTAAAGCTGCTATGGATGCTGATCCTAGAGATGATGTAATTATTATTGAACATGGAGTAGTAATAAATGCTAAATATGCAGTTATTGATTATGATAGCGATAGACGTAATATTATTTATGTATATAATTCTTCTACATCTAATACTCATAATGGACATTATATATTAAGTACATCACCAGATGATGCTGTTGTATTAGATTATGATTATAATACTAAAAGAATTAAAATTAAGGTATCTGGTTTAACTGGATGGATAGATAAAAAAAGAGGAGCTGCTGATATTTATGATGTAGTACCATTAGTATGGATGACTAGACCACAATATTATCAAGTTACATCTGATAAACTAATCCACCATTTTCCTGGTAATATATATGGAACAAATGAACCAGAAACATCATCAATAACTATTGATGCTAAACCTACAATGTTAAGTGAAGGTAATTACTATAGTTATGATGGGCATTATTTTTATACAAATCTTAAAACTTTAATAAATGATTATAAAAATAATACATATCAAAACTCAGTTAATCCTGCTAATCCTTATTATAATTTTTATCAGTATTTATCATTTAGAACAAAAACAGTTTATTCTGCAGATAATATAAATGATTATTTAAATGCAAGAACTTCAGAATCTTCTGTACTACGTAATACTGGAGCATTCTTTACAAAATATCAGGACCTATATGGAACAAACGCAATATTAATGTTAAGTATTTCATCAAATGAGTCAGCAATGGGAACATCATTAATTGCTAGAAATAATATATTTGGTTTAAATGCAGTAGATGCAAATCCTAGTGGTAATGCAGATGGATTTGATAGTATAGAAGATTGTATAAGACAATTCTCATATTATTGGTTATCATTTGGATTCTTACAGCCTGGTGATAATGGTGGAGGTATTTCAGCAACTAGATTTAGAGGCTCTAATGTTGGTAACAAAGATGAAGGACTTAATTATAAATATGCAAGTGATCCATTTTGGGGTGAAAAAGCTGCAAGTTATTATTATCAATTAGATAAGCGATATGGTTTCCAAGAAAAGAAACAAGCTAAATATGCTATAGCAGTTTTAAACAATACTTATCCAAATGGCGTATATGCTAAAAAAACACCTAATGGTGAAAATGTAAGTAGTTTTTATAAATACGTTAATATTGATTCACCGGTAGTAGTTGTGGCAGAAGTAAAAGATTCAAATGGAAAAACATGGTATAAGATTCAAAGCGATGCTACATTAGATGCAAATGGTAATTTTATTAATAATTCCACAGATAATGGTGGAAACAACCAATATCTATGGGATAAGAGCTATGTTTATGTTGATAGTAGTTATTTCACAAAAATAACTGACATAACTGTTAATACTGAAACATATAATGAAAATAATAATAACAATAATAATAATAATCAAGATCCACAACAACCAGAGGAACCAAAAAT
>JAEEJT010000179.1 GCA_016282055.1 Bacilli bacterium | reverse complement strand
ATTAATATTTATTATTAATCCTTTTTTGTAATATGTATATGTTAAGAGGTTTTATTTTATGCATTTTTATGTTATAATTATATAGTTAAGGAGTTACTATGAAAAAAATAAGAATTTATACAATTATTTCGTTTATAATATTTTTTGTTAGTATTATTTTTTTAATACTATCTTTTAGTATTGACTTTAACACTCATTTTATTAATGCTATTTGTTTATCATTTGGTATGAGTTTTATGAGTATTATTCTTACTCCTATTTATAATAAAATGCATAATCAAATTATTTGGTTAAATGAAAGAGTTAAACTAGGTAATTCAATATCATATAGAGTAAAACTTGCTGGTGAGAAATCTTTTAATGAGATGCCAATTGGTATTATTTTATATAGTAGTGATTATCGTATTGAATGGGCTAATAAGTTTGCTAAAGAGATTTTTAGTAGTGATTTAGTTGAAAGAAAGATATCTAATATTAATATTGAACTTGATGCTAAGATACATACAATGACTGAGTTTTATATTGATGTATATGGTAGAGAATATGATGTTAATGTATTAAAAGATGATAATATCATTTTCTTTAGAGATAGAAATGATTTAAAACGTCTTGAGAAGAAATACATTGATAGAACTCTTGCTTGTGGTATATTAAACCTAGATAATTTTGATGAAGCATTATCTGACGTTGATGCTCAAGATAAAGCAGTTTTAATTGGTGAGATGATTGGTATCATTAGTTCTTGGGCAGATAGTTATGATATATATGTTCGTGGATATAGTGATAAACAATTCTTAATATTAATGGACCGTATTCAAATGGATACTATTATTAATGATGAGTTTAAGATTATTAATTTAATTAATGATTATTGTGAAAAAGAGAACTTAAAGATTACTGTATCTATTGGTATGACTAGTCGTGATATTAATATTGTTGAAGCTATGGATGAAGCTAATGAAATGCTTGAACTTGCTTTAAATCGTGGTGGTAATCAAGCTGTTATTAAGATCGATGATGATATTAAATATTATGGTGGTAAGGTTAAGGGCGTTGATACTAGAGTTCCTGTTTATGTTAGAGTTAAGACTGAAGATTTGTGTGATTTAATTGAAGGTAGTAAAGAAGTGCTTATTATGGCTCATACAAATGCTGATGCTGATGCTTTAGGTGGATGTATTGCTGCACTTAAGATTGTTAAGTCTTTAGATAAAGTTGGTCATATTGTCTTTAGTGAAGACTTATGTGATTCTACTTGTAAAGAAGTATTTAATGAGATAAAGAGTGAACATGTTCAAATGCTTGATTATTTTGTTTCTCCTCAAGAAGCTCTTAGAATTATTGATAATGATGTATTATTAATTATAGTAGATGTACAATATCAAAAGATGGTTATTGATGAGAAAGTATATAAGAAGGCTAAAAAGATTGCTATTATTGATCACCATAGAAGTAATGATAGTGCTATTAATAATTATGCATATCTTTATAATAAAACTACTTCATCTAGTAGTGTTGAACTAATCGTTGAAATGTTTGACTATTTAGAAAATGAAGTTCATGTTAATAGTTTTGAAGCTACTCTTATGTTACTTGGTATTGTTGTTGATACAAGTAACTTAATGTATAGAACTAGTTACCAAACATTTAGTGTTTTATCTAAACTTCAAATGTATGGAGCTGAGATGCCAAAGGTTCAAAGATACTTAAGAGAAGAATTTGATTTATACGTTAAAAAGATTAATATTTTAAATAATGTTGAGATGGTTAATAATAAGTTTGGTATTGCTATTTGTGATGAAGATATCATCTCTCGTGACTTTTTAGCTAAAGTTGCTGATAATTTGATTCATGTTGAGTCTATTAAAGCTGGTTTTTGTATTGGTAGAATTGGCAAGAATCAAATTGGAGTTTCTGCTCGTAGTTTGGATGAGTTTAATGTTCAAATGATTATGGAACGTTTGGGTGGTGGTGGACATTTTAATAATGCCGCAACACAAGTTTTTAATTCTTCAATTCTTGAAGTTAAAGAGAAACTTATTGAGATTTTAAAAGATGTTGACAAGATGGGAGAAAAGCATATGAAAGTTATTTTAATAAAAGATGTAAAAGGCAAAGGAAAAGTTAATGATGTTATTGATATTCCTAATGGACATGCAAATTATTTAATTAAGAGTAAGCTTGCTATATTAGCTTCTCCTGATAATCTTAATGAACTTGAAAGAAAGAATGAACTTGATAAACAACAAGCATTAGAACATTTAGAAAAAATGAGAGAAGTGAAAGCTTTTATTGAAGCTAATCCTATTACAATTGGTGCTAAGGTTGGTAAAGAAGGTAAGCTATTTGGTACTATTAGTACTAAACAAATCGTTGATGAAGTTAAGACTGAATTTGATATATCTCTTGATAAGAGAAAGATTTTATACGATAAAGAAATTGATCATTTAGGAAGTTATATTATTCCTATTCAACTTCATAGAGAAGTAGTTGCTAAAATCAATTTAAATGTTGTTGAAAAGAAATAGGTAATTATTATGGAATTAGAACAAAAGATCCCATATAGTAAAGAAGCAGAATATTATGTATTAGGTAGTATTCTTATTGAACCTAATTTAGCTGATGAGTATTGTACTAATCTTGTTGTTAGTGATTTTTATAATACTAATAATCAAAAGATATATAGTGCTATACTTGAGATTTATCGTAATAAAAAAGAAGTTAATATTATTAACTTAATAGAACAACTTAAACAAGATAATCTATATGATAGTATTGGACAAAACTATTTATATGAGATTGCTGATAGTGTACCAAGTACTGTTACTATTCAATCTTACGTAGATGTATTAAAAGAAAAAGCACTTGAACGTGAATTATATTATGAAACTAAACGTATTAATGAGAATATTTTAAAAGGCGATGTTAGTGTTAGTGATTTACTTGCTAGTGCTGAATCTAATATTAAGAAAATTGCTAATAAACAAAATATATCTAATTTAAAACTTATTAGTACTGCTATTGATAGTGTTATTGATATTATTAACAAGAATGCTCAAAAAGGTGAGGATTCTTTAATTGGTTTAAATACTGGTTATAAACAATTAAATGATTTTACTTTTGGTTTTCAAGGTGGACAATTAATAATTCTTGCTGCACGTCCTGCAGTTGGTAAGAGTGCATTTGCTTTAAATATTGCTCAAAAAATGGCAAATTTATCTAAAGCTCATATCGCATTTTTCTCACTTGAAATGGGTGTTGACCAATTAATCATGAGACTTTTAAGTTTAACATCTAATGTTAAACTAGAACATATTATTAAAGGTAATATGGATGAAAATGAAATGACAAAGCTACTTGCTGGTCGTGTATTATTAGATAATTTAAAGATTTATTTTGATGAGAATGCTAATAATACTTTAGAAGATATTAAGATTTTATGTCGTAAATTAAAGAATGAAAATAAACTTGATTTTATAGTTGTTGACTATTTACAATTACTTCAATTGAATAAGAATTCTAGGGGAAATAGATATGAAGAAGTAAGTAGTATTTCAAGAGGTTTAAAGTTACTTGCTAAAGAACTTAATGTTCCAGTTTTAGCATTATCTCAATTATCACGTAGTGTTGAAAAACGTGGTATTAATAATGATGGTAATGAGATTAAACAAAACAATAAACCTGTGCTTTCTGATTTACGTGAATCTGGTAGTATTGAACAAGATGCTGATATTGTTATGTTTTTACATAGTAATTATGTTAATGAAGATGCTAGTAAGAAAGCTAATAATAAGAAGATTGAATGTATAATTGCTAAGAATAGACAAGGTGCTACTGGATCATTTAATGTATTGTTCCGTGGTGATTATACTTCATTTGAAGAATTCAAAGAAAAAGAGAATAAGTAGGAAAATTTATGTTAGAAAGATTAAAAGTTATAAACGCTAGATATAAAGAAATAGAATCTTTATTACAAGATCCTGAAGTTGTAAAAGATGTTAAGAAAATGAATCAACTTTTAAAAGAGATGAGAAGTCTTGAAAAGAAAGTTGAAATGTATAATAAATACTTAAGTTTACAACAACAAATAGAAGAATCTAAGATTTTAAGTAAGGATGAAAATCCTGAAATTAGAGAACTTGCTAGTATGGAACTTGATGAAGCTACTTGTGCTTTAGAAAAACTAGAAGAAGAGATTAAAATTGCTTTAATTCCAACTGATCCTAACGATGATAAAAATGTTATTATGGAAATTAGAGGAGCAGCTGGTGGAGATGAAGCTAATATCTTCGCTGGTGATTTATTTAGAATGTATACTAAATATTTTGAAACTAAAGGATGGAAAGTTGAAGTAACTGATGAGATGGAAGGGGAGATGGGTGGATATAGCCAAATCGAATTCATGGTAAAAGGTGAAGGTGCTTATTCATTCTTAAAGTATGAAAGTGGGGCTCAT
>JAEEJT010000018.1 GCA_016282055.1 Bacilli bacterium | reverse complement strand
GTTCTTTATCTAAGCCAATTGTTCTAATTTCCTTAATCTCATTTTTTAATGAATTAATTTCAACTTTATCATTACTATCTAATAATTTATACTCGGTAGATTCATATTTTTTAATAGTATCATCACTAGTAATTTTTAAATCATTAGCAAGTTTTATCTTTAAATCATTAACAGTCTCAGTATGAGATAATTTCTTTTCACTAATAATAGCATCTAATTCTTTAATTCTAGTATTGTATTCTTTTTCAAATAAAGATTTCTTTTGTAAACACTCATGTTTACTTTCTCTATTTTTATTAACAAACTCTTTTAAATCTTTAATTTTTTGAGTATAATATCCTTCATCTAAAGATTGAAAACTATATGATGTAAAATTACTATTCAATACATTTTTTAAATTACTCTTTGTTGTTGAAAGCATACTATTAATATCTTTTAAAGCATGCTTAGAGTCCAACTCATTATGGATTATTTTAGCTTTATAAGATTTTATAGAATACTTTTCATTCTTCATTTCAGCTAAGTAACTATCAATAATATCTTCTATTATAGAACAGTTCTTACTAACTTTATTATTAATAAAGTTATTGAATTCAGATTCAGCTTCACTAATATTATTTAAGAAAACTCTATAATCCATAAATAATTAATTTAGAAACGGAATTGACCTCTTCCTTTTCCTTTACCTTTCTTTTGAGATGGTTGCATCATTCCTTGAGGAATTCTACCATTAGCTAAATCCTCAGGATTCATTCCACTCATCATCTTCATTTGTTTTTTCATATCATTAAATCTTTTAACAAGATTATTAACTTCATTATAACTTCTACCAGAACCACGTGAAACACGTTGTCTTCTAGAATAACTATCATCTAATAATTCAGGATTTCTTCTTTCTTCTTTAGTCATTGAAAAAACAATAGTTTCAATATATTTTAATTGTTTATCATCAATGTCTAAATTCTTAATCTTATTTCCAATACCAGGAATTAAACCAAGTAAGCCTTTTAAAGAACCCATTCTTTTAATCCATTTAATTTGTTTTAAGAAATCATTATAATCAAACTTACCTTTTTGCATCTTTTCAGCCATCTTCATAGCTTCATCTTCATCAATAGAATCAGTTGCTTTCTCGACAAAAGATACAATATCGCCCATTCCAAGAATTCTATCAGCCATTCTATCAGGATGGAATACTTCAAGTTGATCAATTTTCTCACCAACACCCATAAACTTAATAGGGATCTCAGTTAAATACCTAATAGATAATGCAGCACCACCACGAGTATCACCATCAAGCTTTGTTAAAATACAACCTGTAAGCTTTAGTTTCTCATTAAATGAAGTAATAACATTAATAGAATCTTGACCCATCATAGCATCAATAGTAAGCAAAATTTCATCAGGTTTACATACTTTACTAACATCATCAAGTTCATTCATTAACTCATCATTAATATGTAAACGACCAGCAGTATCTATAATAACTAAATCATAACCATTAGCTTTAGCATAATCTAAACCTTTTTTAACAATCTCAGTAACCTTATGATCAGTACCCATTTGGAATACTTCAACACCAATTTGTTTACCAACAGTTACTAATTGATCAATAGCAGCAGGACGATAAATATCACCAGCAATAAGCAACGGCTTTTTAGCATCTTTCTTTCTTAAATAAGCAGCAAGTTTACCACAATGTGTTGTTTTACCAGCACCTTGTAAACCAACAAGCATAACAACAGTCATTCCACCAATTTTATAAGAAATACCTTTAGCTTCATCACCCATTAATGATTTTAGTTCATCATGAACAATTTTAACTACCATATCTCCAGGAGTTAATGATTTTAAAATCTTCTCTCCTAATGCTTTTTCTTTAACATCAGCAGTAAACTTTTTAACTACCTTATAGTTAACGTCAGCCTCAAGTAACGATAAACGTACTTCACGCATCATTTCATCAATATCTTTTTCATTTAATGTCGCACGTCCACTAATTCGACGCAAAGACATTTGAAGTCTTTCTGATAAACTCTCAAATGGCATAATATTACCTACTCATTCTTTCTTAATTTTTTAACAAGTTCTGTTAATTCACTATTATTACTTGTTAAAGCTTTATTTTCATAATCATTTAAAATATCATTTAATTCACAATCTTTTTGATATAACTTTAATTTTTCTTCATAATTATCTAATAAACCTAAAATCTTATTAATTGCATCAAAAATTGCATTTCTACTAACTTTATAAATATCACTGATTTCACCTAAAGAATAATCATCAAAAAAATACATTCTAAAATACTCTTTTTGTTTATCAGTAAATAAACTCTCATAATATTCAAAAAGAGTTGAATAATATTCATGTTTTTCTAATAAATCAATTTTATTCATCAGTATCCTCATCAATTAACTCAGCAAATAATCCATAAACATATTTTTCAATATCAAAATATTCTAAATCTTCCATAGTTTCACCAAGTCCAACAAACTTAATTGGAATATTATATTGATCTCTTATAGCAAGAACAATACCACCTTTAGCAGTACCATCAAGTTTTGTTAAAACAACACCACTAACATCTGTTGCTTCAATAAATGCTTTAGCTTGATTTAAACCATTTTGACCAGTAGTAGCATCAATAACAAGCAAAGTATCTTGAGGAGCACCTTCAACTTCTTTACTAATAACACGTTTAATCTTATTTAACTCATTCATAAGATTAACTTTTGTTTGTAATCTACCGGCAGTATCACATAGTAAAACATCATATCCTTCTTGTTTGGCCTTTTTTATAGCGTCAAACATAACACTAGAAGGATCACTACCATATTCTTTATCAACAACTGGAAAACCTATTCTTTCTCCCCAAACTTTCAATTGTTCAGAAGCACCAGCTCTAAAAGTATCACCGGCAGCAACTAAAACTTTCTTACCTTCATTAATAAGTTTGTATGCAATCTTTGCAATAGTAGTTGTTTTACCAACACCATTAACTCCAACGAATAAAAATACACTCAAACCATTTTTATTAAATGTAAGGTTAGAATTTACAACTTCTCCTTTTAGATAAATATCAAACATTTTATCTATAATTATTGGTTGTAATTCTTTACTATTTGTAATACCTTTTTCATTAGCATCATCTCTTAACTCATCAATAAATCTAACAACTGTATCAACACCAATATCAGCCATTACAAATATTTCTTCTAGTTCATCAAAGAAATCATCGCTAATTTTATCTGTAGAATTAAACAAAGAATTAAGACGATTAAAAGCACCATCTTTTCTTGTTTTATTCATTGCTTTTTTATATTTACTAGAATCTTTTTTCTTACTTTTAAATATACTAAAAATACCCATATTATCATCTTCCTTAATAATTTATTATACCATAAATTAACCTTTTTTAAAATACAAATATCATATAAATTATAGTAATTTTTAACAATTTAGTAATAAATACAAAAAAAATCCTAAATTAATAGGATTTTTAATTTATTGTAATAATTCATATATTTTATTAAATATTTCTAAACAAACTTTTTGTCTAAATTCATTTCTTTCACAAACAATTACATTAGTAAAAGAAAACAACTTATCTTTAATAATAATAGAATAAAAGAATGTACCAACAGGAATATTTGGATTATTTGTAGTAGGACCAGCATAACCAGTAACACTACAACAAACTTGAGAATTAGTTATCTTTTTAAGACCGTTAACCATTTCAATAGAAACCTCTTTTGAAACAACATCATAATTCTTAATTGTTTCAAATGAAACACCTAATATCTTATTTTTTGCATTCTCACTATATGTTATATAACTTTCTTCAATAACATTACTAGCTCCACTAACACCAATTAAGTTTGATGCTAACATTCCACCAGTACAACTTTCGCAAAAGCTTATTTTATAATCTAATTCTTTTAATCTTGAAACAAGATTTTTAGCAATATCATTCATATTAATTATTAAACCTGAATAATGCGATATCTCCATCTTGGAAAACATACTCTTTTCCTTCACTACGCATCTTACCAGCTTCTTTAGCTTTTTGTAAAGAACCATATTCTAAGAAGTCTTTATAAGCTATAATTTCCGCTCTAATAAAGCCTTTTTCAAAGTCACTATGAATAATTCCAGCACATTCAGGAGCCTTCATACCCTTTCTAAAAGTCCAAGCTTTACACTCTTTTTCACCAGCTGTAAAATATGTAGCTAGTCCTAAAGTATCATAAGCTTCTTTAACAAGTTTATCAAGACCAGTCTCTTTAATACCAAAATCTTCTAAGAAAGCTTTTCTTTCTTCATCATCTAACTCACAAAGTTCTTCTTCAATTCTTGCACAAATCTTAACACATTTAGTATTAGTTTTTGCAGAGAATTCTCTAACTTTCTTAACATATTCATTATCTTCATTAATATCATCTTCACCAACATTCATAACATAAATCATTGGTTTTTGAGTTAAAAAGTTATATCCTTTTAACATATCAGTAGATTCTTTATCTAAATTAAGATCTCTAATAGCACCACCATTAGATAATATTTCTTTGGCTTTTAATAATAAATTATATTCAACAACAGATTCTTTATCAACTTTTAATTGGGCTTTCTTTTCAATCTTTCCTATTCTTTTTTCAATAACATCAAGATCAGCATAAGCAAGTTCTAGATTAATTGTTTCAATATCAAATATTGGATCAACTTTTCCATTTACATGAATAATGTCACCATCATCAAAACAACGAACAACTTGACATATAGCATCACATTCTCTAATATGTGATAAAAATTGATTACCTAAGCCTTCGCCTAAACTAGCACCTTTAACAAGCCCAGCAATATCAGTAAAAGAAAATGATGTAAAAACAACACTTTTTGGATGAATAACATCAACTAATTTTTGTAATCTTTCATCTTTTATTTCTACAAATCCAACATTAGGTTCAATTGTCGCAAACGGATAATTAGCACTTAATGCCTTTGATTTTGTAATAGCGTTAAATAATGTAGATTTTCCTACGTTAGGAAGTCCTACAATACCTGCAGTCAATCCCATAAATACACCTCACTAATATATATAATATTTTACCACAAATTGACCAATAAATAAAGCATAAATTATACTAATCAGAATAACTAAATTCAATTATAGAACCATCTCTAAATACCTTAAAAATAAAGGTATCATTATAATGTAACATACAATTTAATTCACTTGTAGTATTAATATTAATATTATTAACAGACATAATAATATCGCCTTTAATAACTCCATATTTAGAATCTCTTATTGTATCACACACTAAACCATAGTCATAAGTATAATCACTACTTAAACTAACTCTACTAGGAACATCAAATACATCTCTATTTTTAATCTCATTTAAACTATAAAAAGTTCCAAATAAAGATCTTACTTTAATATCTTTACCACTTTCAAGCTTAGATAAATTATCTTTAACAAGATTAATAGGAATACTAAAGCACATTCCTTCAATAGTATCACTACTATTATATAATTTCATTACATTTATACCAACAACTTCACCTTTGCAATTAACTAAAGCGCCACCACTAGAACCACTATTAATACTAGCATCATGTTGAATAAAATAACAAGACCCATTAAAATCATTAGTACCATCGTTATTTAAATCTCTATCAACATCAACGATTCTATTTAAAGCCCCAACAATACCAAAATTAACACTATTTCCATATACATAACCACCAGGGTTTCCAATAGAAAGAACAATCTCACCAACTTCAAGACTATCACTATCACCTAAAGTGGCTGGTGTTATATATGCGTAACTTCTAAATTTAACAACAGCAATATCAGAATACTTATCCACAGCACAAAGACTTCCATCAACATGAAGTTCAATATCAGGAATATAAACTTTAACTTTTGGTGTTTTTCCTTCAGTTTTAACAACATGTTCATTAGTTATACAATAGTATTCATAATAATCAATATCATCATGCCCTTTAGATTGTGTAATTTCTAAACTAGTTCCATCTTTAAGATAACAAGTACCTTTATAAACAACTCCGCTTCCAGTTCCATATGCCATATATGAAGCAAATCCTGTACCAGAATAAACTGTAACTCCAACGTTAGATTCAATTCCTTTTGTTGCAGCTGGAACTAAAGCTTTGTTAATATTATCAATATCAATACTTACATCATATGATGTATTTTGAATTTTATTAGAATATTTTTTACAACCAATTAAAAAACAAGATAATATAATAAGTAAAAAAACTAAAAATTTCTTCATTCTCTTCCCCCTAATTTAAACAATTCAATTGCATTATTAGAAAGAATATCAGTAACATAATCAAGTCCCTTTTCTTTAATAGTAGCAATTTCATAACAAACATATTTAATATACTCTGGTTTATTAAGTTTTCCTCTATAAGGATGTGGTGTTAAATATGGAGAATCAGTTTCAGATAATAAATATTTTAAATCAATGTTCTTAACAACATTTTTGATATCTTTGCTATTCTTAAAAGTTAAAACTCCACCAATTCCAAGATAATACCCTAGTTTAATAAATCTATTTGCCATTTCAAGACTACCGGGGAAACAATGAATAACACCTTTAACATCACTATTGCTTTCTATAATATTATAGGTATCAGAAATAGCATCTCTACTATGAACAATAATAGGCAAATTAAGTTTTCGTGCTATATCAATTTGTTTAACAAACATTTCTTTTTGTTCATTAATATAAGATTTATCCCAATAATAATCAAGACCAATTTCTCCAATAGCAACAACTTTCTTATTTTTAGCTAGTTCATATATCCATTTTAAATCCTTGTCTTTTTCTTTTAATACTTCATATGGATGTAATCCAATTGCACAATATATAAATGGATACTTATTTGCAAGTTCTAAAGCCTTTAAGGATGTAGAATAATCACAACCAATAGCTATCATTATCTTTACATCATTGTCCAAAGCATTTTGTATAACTTCTTCTCTTATGTCATCGTATGATGAATCATATATATGCATATGTGTATCTATAATCATTTTTATCACCAGTAATATTATATCATAATTTGACTATAATTATTATAAAAAATGACAAAAAAAAGATACTAATCATAAGATTAGTATCTTAAATTCTATTTAAAATTATTTAATAATTTTAGTAACGTTACCAGCACCAACAGTATGTCCACCTTCACGAATAGAGAACTTAGTTCCTAATTCGATAGCGATTGGGTGAATTAATGTAACTGTTAATTCAGCGTTATCACCAGGCATAATCATTTCTACGCCTTCTTTTAATTCAATAACACCAGTAATATCTGTTGTACGGAAATAGAATTGAGGACGATAGTTAGAGAAGAATGG
>JAEEJT010000178.1 GCA_016282055.1 Bacilli bacterium | reverse complement strand
ATATGATGAAATACCTACTGTAATTACTAGTGATTATACTTATAGTGTTAAATTATTAGATAGTAATAACAATCCTATGAGTAATTGTATAGTTTATTATAGTTTTAAAGGATTAGGTGATACTAATTATTCTTATGAAAATAAGCTTTTGACTAATAGTAGTGGTAGAGTAAATATTCCTATTAATTATGTTAATGGTAGTAAATATTTAAAAGTTTTATTTAAAGGTTTTATTGATAATGGTGTTATTTATCCTTCTTGTTATTTTGAAACTATGGTAAATATTAATATTGAAGGTAAAGATACTGTTATTGAGTCTGATGATATTGAATTATATCACGGAGATAATAATAAAATTTATAATATAATTTTAAAAGATAGTGAAAATAATACTGGTTTATCTAATAAAAATGTTACTATTAGTTTTTATAATGATAAAGAAAATTATAATTTTGATTTAGTAACTAATGATTTTGGTGTTGCTAATGTTCCTATTTATTTAGGTGTTGGTAATTGGTTTGTTGATATTCATTTTAAAGGTGATGATGAATATAAACCTAATATTGTTACTAGAAATATTATCATTAATAATTTTGTTAAACACGATGTTATTATAACTAGTGAAAATTTATTATTAAACGAAAATAATATTTTAAGTGGTGAACAAAGTTATTATAAAGTTACTTTAAGAGATGAAAATAATAATTATATAATTGATGAACCAGTAACTTTTAAGGTTTGGGATAATGGTAAAAATACTAAATATATTGATACTATACTTTATACTGATGATTTTGGAAGTATATCTTTACCTTATGTATCTCACGGTGAAAATGTAATAGTAGATGTTTTTTATGAAGGTTCAAATCAATATGAATCATCATTTATTACTGACGTTGTTAGTTTTGAAGAAGTTATAAATAAAAATGCTACAACATTCCATAATGATATAGGAAATATTAGTGTTGTTCAAGGTGGTGTAGAAGAAGATTTAATATGGGGTGCTTATAATAAAACTGATATTAAAATTATAGTAAGTACTGATGATAATAATAGATTATCAGATGAAGGTGCTATATTTGCAATGAGTTGTAATCCTAATATAGATTATAATGTTACTATTTTCCTTTTAGGTACTGATGAATATTATAGTAAATGTGAAACTTTAGTTTTTACTCCTAGTGAATCTAGTTCTATAATGCCATTTATTGCGTGGTTAGAACAACAAGATTTAACTCCAGAACCTACAGCTGAACAAATACAGTTTAATGAAGAATATACTGAACCTAAATGGGATTTAACTTCTTTACAAAGCAATACTGTTGGAGATTTATTTAGATTTAAAATTGATTGTAATTTTTTACACGGAAATACACCTATTTATTTAGGAGTTAATGTAAATAAAAGTAATTTAGATAATTATTTTGAAACTATATCTGATATGTATGGTGAAAGAAGAGTATATACTGGTGGATTAACTAAATTAGAGGAAAATTGTGATTATGTAATTAAAAGTAAACCAATTAAATATATTAATAATGATAATTATATTGAATATATTGAATTTAATGGTGTACTTACTGGCATTAATGAGTTTTTCTTATATTGTCCTCCTACTAACCATCACGAAGGTTATGGTAGATATGTTGATAGTACAGTAGATGTAACTACAAGAGTTAAACAAAGTATTATAGATGAAGATGGTTTTGGTAATAATAATGAAACTTATCAAAAAGTTAATATTTATTCTTTAGCTGAAGATAGTCCTTCAATTGTTACAAATACTAATGATTATTATTATATGGTATTATTTAATAATCATACTTATGAACAATTATACTTTTATTCTTATCTTGATGATATTGTTACTAGTCAAAATATTAATTTTATGATTAGTGAAGGTAGTTGGGATTTATTATTATTAGGTAGTGGAAATGATGATTATAAAGGAGATTATTATATACTTAATAATGTAATTATTGACACACCTAGTGAACCAGAAGAACCTAGTATTATTGATGGTATTCACGATACTGTTGAAGTAGATAATAATTTATTCTTTAATGAAAATAATTATAATACTCTTGAAGGTAATGATATAATTATTAATGAAAGTTCAAATAATCTTACTATACCTAATTCCAGTTCTATTTGTTTAATTAGTAATATTTTACCAGATTATAATTATTCTTTAGAATTTAGTGTAGATGATAAAGGTATTTTTGTATTTGGTTATGATGGTATAACTGATATTGATGACGCTTCTATTATAGATGGTATTAGTTTACATAAAAATGGTAATGATTGGGTTGTAACTTTTGTTGAAAATGGTATATTAAAATCTGCTAAAAATTTAGGTAGAAATATGAGTGTATTTGATGTTAAATTAAATGTACAAAATGATTTATGTACTGTATACGTAAATGATATATTATGTGTTAAAAATTGTAATATAAATACTGATATAATTGCATTTAAATCAATAGATGGTGATTATACTGTAAGTAATATTAAGTTGTATGAATATAATGACACCATTGATTCATTTACTGAAAGTGTCGATGAATATGAAGGTAAAACCTTTGGTTCAGATATATACTTTGAGTTAAAAAATAATACTTTAAACTTTATTGATTATGGTATGTTACCAGAAGGTAGTAATGGTGTTGGTAAAATTGTACTTAATGATATTAAATTACCAGAAAGTGAATACGAATTAGAAGTAGAAATAATATATGGTAATAATTCATTCCAAAGATTGAATGATTTGAATGGATACTTAAAATTTAGAAGTTTTGAAGATATTTCTGTATTGAATAATTTGAAATATAATAATATTTTATGTAGTCCAGTTCCTATATCAAATAGTATTACACGTTTTACTAGACATACAGATGAAGGTACTATGTATTATGTTGAAACTCCATTAGTAGATAATCAGAAAGTTAGACCTACTTATTTATGTAATCCATATATACAATATAAAGGTGGTACTGAATTAAATAGTGAAAATGGTATAAGTTTATTTAATTTAGATAATGGTTTTAGTCCAGTTTCTGTTGATAATGGATTGGTTAAATGTGAATTCCATCGTAGAAGTGGATATATAAGCATTTATAGATATGATGACATTACTGATATGTGGTATAAATGTAATACTTTAAAATTAAAAAATAACCCACAATTAGAGTTATGGAAATATACTGATGATATGTGTGAAATACACTTTGGAAATACTATTTGGAAAATGTGGCGTGGTAGACCATTTATTCAAATTAAACATACTAATGATGATTTCCGTATATTAAATACTGTTGATAAAGTATATTGTGAAACTGTTGAAAATGAAACTAATATGGGTTTTGTTGAAGAACACGATATATTTATGAGTACTTTTGAACCTAAAACTAGTATTCAATTGTTTAAAGAAGAGTGGAATATTGGTGAAAATATTAAAACTGATAATTTTAAATTATATCATATTGAAAATCATAATATTAAAGATGGTAATTATGATATGAATTTGAATAATGTTGTTGATAATGGTAAAAAAGCTATTCAAATTACAAGTAGTGATAGTAATCATACTATAGGTTTAAATTTCCCAGCTAGTCCAGTATATGTTAAGAAACCAGCTTCTTCATTTTCTTTATTAATAAATAATTTTAAATGTTTGGAAGGTAATCATAGTTATTATATTAAATGTAGGGGTTTTGATGAAAATGGTTGTATAAATAGCGTAAATAATATTCAATATGGTATATGGGAAGATATTAAAAGAGTTGATTTAAATGGTGATTTTGGTACTGGTGAAACTATAAGAGTATCATTTAATAATGTTCCTAATGAAGTCAAGTATATTGATTTTATTATTGAAATGCCTTTTTATGATGGTGATGAAGTAATTTTAAATGAAATTATGTTATATGAAGGTGAAGATATTGAAATAGAACATAAAAATGATAATTCTGAATTTAATGCTTCTCAAGTTGAAATTAAATTTAATGAAACTTATTATGCTAATTTGTATAATGAAGATGCTCCTTGTGGATTATGTGTTGTTAGACCTTATAAAGAGAAATTTACTTTAAAACAATTAAGTAGGGCTAATGAGACTGTATTAATACCTTATATGAAAAAGTGTAGTGAGTGGGATAAACCAGAAAATGTATTTATAGAATACTTTAATAGTAAAGAGCAAATTATAAATGTAGATTGGGAGAATTAGTATGACTTTAAACAAACATATTACTAGAGATTTTAATGCCAATCATACTAATCGTATACGTTATGATGATGATAAATTTAGAATTGAAATATTTAAGTATGATAAAACTAAAGAGCAAATTTATACTTTAAGTAATGGTTCTATTTCACCATCATCTAATACTATTACTGCTTGGTTTGATGGTATGAATTGTTATAAATCTAAAGATAAGAATAAAAATATGGTTCTTAAATTTATTTACAAATCAGATAAACCTTCTGATAATTTTAGATTAGAATGTTTATATTCTAATACTTATTATAAAGGTACTGATTTGAAAAAAGACCCTAAAAGTACTAATAATGTAGCTGGTGCTAAAATCACTATTAATGGTGAAGAAATTAAAACTAATATTAGTGATTGGATAAACAATGATGCTAATTATAGTAGACATTATGCTTATGTTTCTTTAGAAGAAGGGGATAATGAGATTGTTTATAGTTTTAATCCTAATATGGTGTTTTTCGCTTTAGCTGTTAAAAAATATGATATTTGGTCTGCTAGTAGAATTAAAAATCAAAATATTAGTAATGATAAATTAAATCTTATTAGTGCTGATGTATCTCATACTAATGTTTTTGGTATTAGCACTATGAAATGTGATTTTATGTATTATCACGGATTAGATGAAAAGCTAGAACCTACTAATGTTAATGCTAATCGTAGTGGGTTTGTTTTTGATTATCGTGATGAAATTAATTTATATGTATATAATACTAATAATATTGAAGAGCAAGTTTTTGGTGGGTATATTTCTACTTGTACTGTTAATGATGACTTAACTGTATTAAGTTTAGAATGTGCTGATAGAATGATTGATTTAGATAGAAGATATTGTTTATCTGAAATTGATTTAAAAGGTCATAGTGCTGATAAGAATTTAGATTATATTAATGCTTTAGATTTTTATAAAAATTATAAAAATTATAGTGATGCTATACATTTTTTATTGTTAAATAGTGAAATACCTTTTAAAAATAACATTAAACTTGGTAAAAGTATTGTTAAAAGAAATGAACATAAATTAGCTACTTATGGTAAAAGTGCATATAAACCTAAAAACCCTAAAAATATGAGTTTTACTAGCGAAAAGAATTATGTTACACTTCGTAATGGTGCTGATAGATTAAAACCACAAAGCATTGTTATTTATGACGCTGGTAATAAAAAGATTTGTTTAAATGATTATCCTAATTTATTTATAAAGTATGGTTTAGGTAAAGAAGAAAAACAAAAAACTGTTAAACAAACTGAAACTGTTACTATTAATAAAGGTGTAAGTAAAACTATAGCAAATTATGCTGATAAAATTACTAAAGCTACTGGAAATAATGCTGTTAAAGCATTGTTTACTGAAGTCGCTAACAATATAAAAACTACAGATACTAAAGGATTTAATAAAGCACCTAATAAAGTTAAAAGTGATAAAAAAGGTAATGGTTGTTGTAAAACTGAATTATTACTTGATATGTGTAATCATAAAGGTGTTACTAATTTACAATATGTTTATGTTCAAAATAAAACTAAAAAACGTGGACACGTTTTTGCTAAAATTAATGGAAGAATTGTAGACCCATCTATTAAAAGTGGTTGGGGTAATTATAGGGGTCAGTCTACTTGTTATTATGGTTGTATTAAAAACGCTACTATAACAAATTACCCTACTAAACCGAAAATTTAAGGTGTGATATATATGGTATATACTTTTTATATATGTTCAGATAAAAACCAAAGTGAAAAAGCTGATAGGAAAAGAATGAATAATGTTGCTGCTGCTTTTAGTGCTTTAGGACATAAAACTGTTATTGGTAAAAGAGACCCTAATGCTCATAGTAATCCACCTAAAGCGTGTAAAGGTAAAAATGATGTGTTTGTTTGTATTTTTAGTGGTTTTGATATTGAAGTTGTATCTGACCATACTGGATATAAAACTGGTGATTGGTTTGTTAAGAAATTAAAGAACGCTCATCTTTTTTATATTTTTGCTGGTAAAGCTTGTATTGATGTGGCTAACACTAAAAAGGTTGGTGTTGCTCACGATGGTAAAGGTAATTCTATTAAATCTTTAAGTAATCCAGCTGCATTTTTAAAGAAACACGGAATTACTTGGGTTCAAGGTAGGACTGATAAACAGTTTCTTGATAAAATTAGAAAGAAACAATTTGCAGGTTCTGGTTTAAATTTTAGTAGTGGTAGTTCTTCTTCTACTACTAAAGAAAATACCACTACTTATACTATTACTGAAGGGTTTAATAGTAGTGAATATTTTAGGGGGTATTTTGCAATAGATTATAGTGTATATGATAATAAAAATAAAAAGATTAAAGATAACACTATTTATATTGATTGGAGTGGTGAAGCTCCAGATACACTTAAGAATAAATTTGATAATCCTAATAAACCTATATTTAATAATAATGAAAGTAATATTCACGAAGTGGATATTTTAAATCATATTAAAAGTGTTGAAGATATTAAAAATACTAAAAATTATAAATACTATTTAAAAAATATTAAATTATTATATGATTTTGAAGATGTAAAAGATGACCCTAAAACTGATAGTAATGAAAGTAAACTTTATGATAATAAAAATAATAGTACATATAAAGTTAATCTTTAT
>JAEEJT010000177.1 GCA_016282055.1 Bacilli bacterium | reverse complement strand
GTTTAATTTATCAAACTATCTTCACCACCTAATATATAATCATTATAATTAATATCTGATTTAGTAGACCAACCAATCATAGTATAACCATTTGTTGTATAATTATAATTTGCAATAATTGTTTCCTCTCCAGTTTCTACTTTAACAGTGTCCATATCAAGTTCATTAATTGGATTTATATAATTTGAATTTATACTATTAGGTTCTTTCCTTACATATTCAACTTTATATACTGATTCTTCCCAAATTTGTTCAAGTTTTACTCTACTTCCTTGATATGCAAATACATTTCTGGCTTTATAACCTGAATTAATAATATTTGAAGAAGTCTGTCAACTATCTCCTTCATAAGAAACCTTCATAGTTATATTACAGTTATATCTTCACCAGAATTAGGACCTTCCATCTAACAAGTTTATGATATTTATAATTAAACAAATTATTCTCAAGAACAAATTCAATATCACAAGTTATATTATATCTTTCTTGTTTAGCAGTTCCACCTGCCTCAACTGGATGATATTCAACTATATAATTAACTGCTTCATAAATAGGTTCTACTACAGTATTGTCTCATATATCCATTTAGTATTTTTTGTAATTTCAACACTATTATCATAATGAAAAACCTACTTAGATACTTTATAACCTGGACTAATTATTGTAGGTATTTAGCCACCATCAAATGCATTACCCACTGACCAATTGATAGAAGTTGTAGCTATTATTTGTTTTGTATAATTTCCAAAAATTTTTTAAATCCTGCATCTACTTCTTTCACATTAAAAATTATATATTAAATGATTGTCATATAAACTGCAGTAAATGTTATAGTACCATCTCTTTAACATTCTTGATAATATGTATATGTATTGTTTTTAATATGATCTTTTTTATAACTATTATATTCAGTTTCTGACATTGAAATTATTTCATTAGTTGTTTTATCAACATGAACCCCCAAATAATTAAATGCTAATGTTGTATTATTTGATTTTGCATTAGGTAAGATATTTCCATCTATTACTTAGACAATTCCAGAAATAATTCCATATAGATAATTTGAATTTTCCCACGAATGACCTCTCGAATCAGCATTGAACAAATTTTTTTTGTTCATCCAAAGTGCATATAATTCAATCTCTTTTGCTTCACGAACTATAGTATTATCACAATAATCTGTGACTGTTTCTTTATCTAAAATAGAAATATTTTGTTCTTTAAAAAATCCTTTTATGTATATCCATTTCTTTTTGAATCATTTGTTTCAACTGAAGCTCTATAATATTCATCATACTTAACTAGAATAGTAATTTTAGTTAATGAATCTGACATAAGTCCTTTAATACTTTATCTTGTATTTCCTTATTCTTCTCTATCATCTTTTATATATTTTGTATAATTATATGGTTTTCTCTTCCATATTGTATATAAATCTAATTTAAATTCATCATTTCTTACTTCTCCATAACTTTCTTCTTGATTTTCACCAAATAAACTATTTACATTAATACTATCTGCTTCTTCTACAAATATTTGTGTTTTACTCCATCCTATTAATTCATATCCTTCATCATCAAATACATTTATAAAAAGTCTACTTTTGCCTTATAGATTAGCATATGAATTTTTTGTTGTGACATTTACAATACTTACATATCTATTAACAATAAAATTTGGTGTAGATTTGTGATAATTAATATCAGTTCCTGTATCATTCCATATAGTTTCAAGTTCAATTATATTTCCATTTTCTGGTACTAAATGAATTGCTTTATAACCTATCATTATATTTTGTGATTTATTATAAGTGTTTGTTCCTATTCTTCACTCTCTAATGTTCCTTCATTATTAATATCATTTGCTAAATTAATTACCTTCCATCCAGTAATATTTTGTCCTAAATAACTAAATGCTGGTTCTTCAAGAATTACTTCTGTCTCATAATTAAAACTTGTCCTATGATTATAATTTATCCCTAATCTTCTTGCTTTATATACTATATTATAATTATCTAATTCATATATAGGTTCTAATATAGTATTATTTTCATATGTCCATTTAGTATCTTTTGTAATAGTAGTAATACTATCACTTGCAAGAACCCATCTAACTAATTTATAACTGGTTTATACACTTTAAGTAATTCTGAATTGATGTAATATAATATCATATTGTAATGCAGGATTATATGCACCAATTAAATTAGATTATGAGGGATATTATATTGACAAAAACATATAGTTAAACCATGTGCATATTTGAAATCATCACCATCATATTTATCTTTATTATAAGATAAATCCCAATTACTAACACCTGCTTCAAATATGCATTATGAATCCAATAATGGCAGTAAGAAGATTCTTCACCGCTATTATCCTGGATTCCATACCATTTTCAGTATAACCATTCAATATTAAATTCTTTACTTCAATAGAATTACATTTTGAGAATATGAATCCCCATTGGAATATTTCTGGATTCTCACCAATACCTTCAATATTAATATATGATTATTTTTTACTTCCATCATATTCCAATAAGAATCATATTTAATAGAACTAATGAAGTAATGATGTTAATCCTTGAAGCTCTGTTATACCTAGTGCTTCATCATTAGAATATGAATTCCAATTATTATCAAGAATAGTAGAAGCTAAAATCTTAAAATTTGTACAATTACCTAATGATTATTTTTCAACAGTTACTAATTCTTGAGTTTGTTTTGATTGTGAACTTATAATTGTATACCATTGTGTTGTTTTAATAAAACAATGATTTTTACATCAAGTGGATTTGCTGAAGAAGCATTAGCTAAATAATATGCTAAATTATTACCATTACCAATGCCATCAATATTTATATCAATACATTTGCTTTAATTGTGCCATCATCATTATATGCACCTACACAATTTTCATAATTATAATGTACATATCTTGATTTATCTTTATTTCAGTATTATCATCTCCAAGTTCAACCTTTAAATAATAAGATCCTTGTTCAAGTCCAATTACATAAGATGTTGTAGTATTACTAATTAAATTATTATCAATTTTTTAAATATATTTCTATCTTTTGATTAATATACATTATAATCATTCTTTGTTGCACCATTTGATAAATTAAATGTAACTATTGCAGCTTCATTTGGGCCTTTTAGGTTTGTAATTTATGCTGTATCTGCCCCCAATTTATTTTCATCATTCTAATAATTCCAAGTATAAGAAAAATAAGAAGAATT
>JAEEJT010000176.1 GCA_016282055.1 Bacilli bacterium | reverse complement strand
TTAGATAAGATATATTCTCCATTATTTAATGTAGCAGCAGAAACAATTGAACCAGATAATTCCACAGGTTTTAAATTAGCAACATATGTAATTTTTCCAGTCCTACCAACATTAGTTTGAATTGAAAGAATTTGTGTCTCTACTTCTTGGGGAATAAATTTATAAGCAATAGCTCAGTGTGGGAACTTTGATGTAGTTCCTAATTGATCATAATTAGCAATTAAATTTTCTTTTAATACAGCACCATCAATAGGATAATCCAACTTATATTGATTATCTTCTAATCATTGAATCTTTTTATATGCTTCTTCAATATTTTTATATTGACCAACTTCTTTTGCAGTATTAAAACCATAGGCTTTTAATTGTTCAATTACTTGACTTTGTTTAGTAATATTTAATTTTTTAACATCATCAAAATTAGGGATATAGTAAGCAATCATTTGTAAGTTACGCTGTTTTACTAATTCTGGATCTAATCTTCTTAATGTACCACTTGCAGCATTACGTGGGTTAGCAAACTTATTTTTCTCTTCGGGGATAGATGCATTAATAATTTCAAATTGTTTATGTGAAATAAAGACTTCACCACGAACTTCAAATCGATCAAAATCATTACTGATAGTTTGTGGGATAGAACTAATCATTTTAATGTTTACAGTGACATCTTCCCCTGTTTTACCATCACCTCTAGTAATTCCTTTGATTAATTTACCTTTTTGGTAAATTAATGAAATGCTTAAACCATCAAGTTTAGGCTCAACATAATATTCAATATCTTTATTAGTATCAAAATGTAATAATTTCTTGATAGTTTCATCAAAATGTTTTAACTCTCCAAAGTTAAATGCATTTGATAAAGATAACATTGGTAATATATGACTTACTTTTTTAAATTTATTATCGACTGTACCACCAACAGTATTTGTAGGTGAAGATTTTGAATAAAATTCAGGAAAAGCTTTTTCAAGTAAATTTAATTCTTTTAATGTTAAGTCATATGTTGCATCTGATACAGTTGGTTTTTCTAAACCATAGTATTCATATTCTCACTGACGAAGTTTTTTTCTTAAAAAACTTATACGTTGTTTAATTACAACTTTTTCATTAATTATCTTTGATTTATTTAAATATATAGTTTGAATTTGTTTTAAAAGATCAACAATCATTAAATATTGGTTAAAATCAAAACCATGGTCAATAATTTGATTAACTTTTTTTGTTTGATCATTTATCAATGTTTGATAAGGATTAATAAGTTTGTCAAGATATTGGTTATTGTCATTTAAATTATTTTTAGTAATAAGGGATAAATGTGATTTAGTATTAAAACTAAAATCATTTTTAATAATTTTATCTTGAAATAATTTAATATCTTTCATATTTAATATTTAGTCTTATTCTTAATAGCTTGTGATAATGTTTCATTATCAGCATAGTTTAAAGCTGAATTAATTGGTAATCCTACTGCTAAACGGTAGAAGTTTGCATTAGGCAAAATTTCTTTAATTATATTTTTTAGAAAAAAAGCTGTAGCTTCACCACTTGGAGTTCAATTGGTTGCAAAAATAATTTCACTGAACTTTTTCTTTTTTAATAATTCCATTAGTTTCTTTACTACATCTTTATTTAAACCAACGTTTTTCTTTACATTAATTTCATCATGTAATACAAAGTATAAACCACTATAACTATTTGTGTCTTCTATTTTTTGTAAGTCTTCCGAAGAAGAGACGATACACAATTTATCTTGTTCTCTTAATTCATTGCTGCAAATACTACAGATTTCAGTTAAAGATACATTCTGGCACTGTTTACAGAAATGTAAAGACTGTCTTAGTTTAGCAACTTGTTCTGATAAATCTTGCATGAATTCATCTTTTTGATTAATCATAAAATAACAAATCTTTTCAGCTTGTTTTTGACTAATACCTGGGAAAGATTTTAATAATTGGATTAATTCATTGAATTCATTGATTTCACTCATAATTTAGAACATTCCACTACCTGATGGTGCTATTTCTTCTTTTTGTTCATTAACTAAAGCTATAGCACTATTAATTGCTTCAGCTACCATTTCTTGTAATGTGATTGGATCTTCTGGATCAATTAATGTTTTGTTAATTGTTAAACTAATAATCTTTAAATCTCCAGTTAGTTTAACAATAACTGAACCATTAGAATAATCATATTCAAATTCTTTCTTACTAAATTCGTCAAGCTTTTTTTGCATCATTTTAGCTTGTTGCATTAAGTTATTGAAATTCATAATTTCTCTTTGTTAACAATATATTATATTTTAGTATAAAATATAATACATAAATCATATTTGATATGAAAAAACAAGAAATTAAACCAAGCAAAAAACAAGAGATTTTCTTTCAAGAAGAGTTAGATGCTATTCAAGAACTAATTCATGCAAAGAAATATGCTAAAGCTCTTGATAAAATCAAACAGGTTAAAGAAAATACATTTTGAACTATGAAGCAAAATGATGTTCTAGATCAACTTGATAGTGCAGTTACAAGAATGTACACAAAAAGTGTTAATAATGAAATTATTAGCAAGATGTCAAAAAAAGATATCTTGAATGAAGCATTAGTTAAAAATAAGATTAACTTAGGTCTTATTGATGCCTTGGTTAATAATTTTAGTAATGAAATTGATAAGGAAGATATAGAACTATATATTGCTGATTGATTAAGTAGCAAGATAATTAATAATGTTGATAAATATTATGTTTTAAGTGCATTGAAAACTATTGATAAGTTAGCTAACACTAAATTAATTGTTTATAACTCCAATATTGGTAAACCTATTGAAATTGTTATTAAAGATTGAGATGAAGATTTTCACAATGTTAA
>JAEEJT010000175.1 GCA_016282055.1 Bacilli bacterium | reverse complement strand
TCCTGATTCTCTTATTTGCATAGCTACTTCTTTTAAATCATCTGATGCATTATAGTTAGGGTCATCAAGACATCTATATTCAAGAAGTAAATATTCTAAATATTCAGGGAATAATTCACCGCAAAGAGTACCATCCATATCGAATACAGCAATTCTATCTTCAACGGGAATAAAATCTTTTGAATTCTTGTTTGTAACATCTTTAACATATTCTTTCAAACTAGTTAATGCAGTACAATCATTCCAATATTCAAACTTAACTTTTTTCTTACAGCCCATCAAGCTTACAGATAAAAATACAATAAATACTAATGCGATTATTTTTCTAAATTGTTTCATATAATCCTCCGAATTCTTTATACATTTTTAGAATAACACAATATAAATCTATAAACTTATTATTAAGGTTTAAACAAATAAAAAAGGAGCCATTTCAAGGCTCTTTTTCATATTTTTTACATATCCAATACTATATTAGACAATTTTAAGTACGAACACAATTATGTTAGATTCCATACTTTTCTTTTAATTCTTGTAAAACAGCTTTTGCATCGGCAACTTTTCCGTTTTCTAAATCCTCAATGCCTTTATTAAGTAGTTCAGCTTCATATGCTTTACTAATTAATCTTTCAAAACATTCAATATCCATCACTACTAACTTGCCATAACCATTTTTTGTTATGAATACTGGAGATTTAGTTTCTACACATAAGTTCTCTACTTTAACAGTATCTTTCAAATCTCTTATTGGAATAATTTGCATAATAAACCTCCTTGTGACTTAATTATATCCTAAATTATGTCACAATTCAATAACTCATGTTAACAAAATAAAAGAGCCGATAATCGGCTCGTTTTTATATAACAAACATTCTAACAATCACATTTAAGAAATCATATAAACCATGAGTAAATGACAATCCAAGATATTTATACTGTTTAATAAAGTATTTAGCAAATCCAAACACTGAACCAATCATAAATGTAAATAATACTTGGAAGAATGAACCATTAATTAAATGCCAGATTCCAAAAAGCATTGAAGCAAGAATTACACCAATCCATTTATGTTTATTAAAGAATGATATAAATGTTTCTTGAACATATACTCTAAATATTAATTCTTCTACTGGGCCAATTATCAACATATAGAATAAAAAGTTTATTAATAAGTTAATAAATTTATAGTCTTGATGAGATCCAACAATAGAATGACCAGCCCACGCAGGAATGAATGCAATAAATAGGGATAATACTAAAGCAATTCCAAGACCAATTAGGTATTGATAAAAGTTCTTTAATTCAATACCAATCTTAATTTTAGTAATCTTAATAGCTATAAAAGCTACAGCACCATTGGTTAAATTCAGAAGTGCAGAAAGAATTAATCTTACATAAGCGTTATTTATACTAGAAAATAACCAAGAACAAAAAGTAATTCCAGTAATTAGTAAAATCGTTGCTACTAATACAATAATCTTTTTCTTTAAACTTATTTCATTTTGTATATCAGATTTAGTTTGAACTTCGTCAGTCATAATTGTAATCTCCTTATATATAAAAATGGCATAGTTTACCTATTTTGGTACGTAGTTACCACTAGTTTCTATTTTAACAAATACTCAAATGGTAAATCCATAAATTCATCCATACTTTGCGAAAAGTTGTGATCCATTTTATCTTTTATGACAATATTTATTGGTTTATTGAACTTAAATTCTTTGACATAATTATACGATGGATCTAGCGAACCATATATAATCGTTATCTTTTCACATTTCAATTCTTCTAATCCATTAATTGTTTTATCGATATTTATATCCAGTGGGGCATTGATAAGTAACATTCTTTTAATTTGTGGATAGTATTTTCCATACCAAGCACCAATTGAACCGCCAAGCGACACTCCCATATAGTAGATTATAAAAACTTTAGATATCCTTACTTCAATTTCTTTTATTGCATCTTCTATTGGATCAGTTCCATCATATGGATTATCAGCAACTACAACCGAATAACCATATTGTTCGTTTATCTTTTTAGCTAAATTACTATACTTATTTTCATAACCATACACAGTTCCATTAAATCCAGTTTTTATTAGCACTACTACATTATTACCTAATGTCACTGAATAATTAATTTTATTCATACTGCCTCACTTATTAGCGCTTTGCCAATTTATAAACTTATAATAATATTACTTTCTTTAATATAACATCTAGTTTTTATTCTTTTCTTTATTAACTTTTTTTATCAAATAATTCATCATTTGCTCACTGTAATCAACAGGAACATCTTTTGTATGTTTATATAAAGCATTTAGAAAATCTGTATAATATTTATCATCAACAGATTGTTTAATTAAATAATTATAGATATCTCTATATTTGATTTCTTTATATAACTTACTTCCTTCATAAATAGATAAATCAAGCTTATTATAATTAGGAATAAATTTAAAACATAACACTTTCTTATTGTTTTCTTTCGCATAACTAGTTGCGAATTCATAATATTTTGAAAGTTGAGATTGAACTAATCCACCTTCACTAAAATCATGTTTTGGAGATACTCCATTTATTCCTGATTTAATCTTATTTTCAATTACAATAACATCATCTTTATCTTCTATCCAAAAATCAATATTATGAAATTCTCGTCTGATTACATAATCTTCGTCAATATTTGCTTTTAAAATATCTTTAGCAAAATTCTTAAACAAATTACGATGATTACTAAAGAAATAACTAAACATATTAGAAAATGATAGTTCATCATCTTCTTTTCCAATCAATGATAAGAAATTAAAATGATTATTATACTTAAATGAATCAAGCTTAGTAATTCTCTCTTCCCACAAATTTTCATTATTAATCATTTTAATAACTTCATCATATGCTTTTGGATTATTTACATCATCTACATACATTAATAAAGATTGTTTTGCAAATCTCTTATCAGGTAGTTTAAAAGATGCGAGATTATCGCATATTTCTTTTTCATAATGAGAATCTAAAATATAAATTGGTTCTTTTGGATATAATAACTTTTCTGATACAAATGTTATTGGCACCCACTCTTCTTTTTCTTTAATATAGGGAACGCCGCCATAATTAATCGAATGATGTTTTGCATATTCTTTTAAATCAGTTGAACTCTCGCTAATTTTATCTTTAAAAGTATATCCTTTGGGGTGGACCAATTGTCCGTTTTTGCCAATAACACTTACGCCAATTACTTCAAAGCATCCCGCTTCATGTAATCTTGTATGCAAGACTGCAACCACTTTGTCATTATATTTAGGATTAAATATTCCATAAGGATTGATAAAACAATAATTTTTACCATCATCAGCATGAAGTAAATTAATTGTTTCTCCACCACCAACGCCTTTTGTTAAATATTCACCCGCATACATTCTGTTTATTATTATAGCTTTCATTGCGCACCTCTAAAACAGTTAAAAAGTTCCACTATTTTACATTACTTTCCCTTATTCTACATTATTTGTAGTTCTTTTTTCAAGTTGGCAACATTCAAAATCAAAAAAAGGGCAAAATACCATGATTTTACCCAATTTTATTGCTAGATTGATCTTGTTTAGCATCATTATAGTTATACTCATATGGCAAAGGTATACAATTTTGATACAAAACGTTTGCCACTAGGCTCAAATCGTTTGCAACTACATAATTTTCAAGCAAATCGTTTGCCATTGATTTATAAAATAGTGACTTTTCTAATCTATTTTAATGTCGTTATATAATCTACCTGATATTGATCTTGCATCAAAGGAGCATTTTAGAGTCTCTTGAAACATAATTAATGTATCTACTTTATAGGGTCAATTTTAAACTGAACTCCTTTTCTTTTATTCTATAATTTCAATATGGTTTATTAAATTGTCATTATAAATGTAATGCTCATCTGTAGGAATTCTTGCCCAAACCTCTTTACACATATCATACATATCTCTTTTTATATATATATTTAGGTCAGGGTTGATTGTAGCTTCAACTTTATTGTCTCTACCAACAAAATTGCTTACATATTCAACAAATGAGCCAGCATACATATCAGCAGGTTTGCCTAGTTCATCGCTTATTTGAGTATAATATACATTTTTCAAATTGTGGCACTGAATAAAGGCCCCAGTTTTTATTGTCTTTAGAGAAGAAGGTAAATATATTGTTTCTAAATCAAATACACATACGAATGCATCACCACATATTTCTTCTACTCCTTCTAAGAATTCTATTTTTGCTAATTTATTAACATAGTAGAATGATTGATTAGGTATGAGTTTAGTAGATATTTTGGCTTCATTAATATTAGAATAATAAAAAGCTTTCTCTGATATGCTCTTAGCATATAATTCTAAGCTGTCAATTGTTGCAAAACTAAATGCATTAGGATAAACACTTACATTTTCTGGTATGATCAATTTATTAAATTCTCTTTTATAAAATGCATAGCTAGCTACTCCATCTATGTTATTAAAACATTCAAAATTATTAGGTGCTAATAATAATGTTTTAGATGTAGTGCATAAGGCATTATCAATCATGCAATATTCATCATTTTCTTCTATATTTATTTCATCAATTGAAGAGTTTCTAAAAGCCCTTGTTATATTTGAAGGAACATCACCATTAATGTTTATTTTTAGTTTTGTAGTAATATCACCAAAAGAATCATTTCCTAATTCAATGTTTTGAGACTTGAATTCTACATATGTTAATGGATTACCATAAAAAGCTTTTTCTCCAATTTTATCGATATTTTCATCAAATACAAATGATGTAATTTCACATTTTTCAAAAGCTTCATTTTCTATTTCAGTACAATTAGAAGGTATAATTAATTCTTCTACGTCTGAATACGCTAGTATTCCTTCTGGAATTTTTGAATAGTAGTCACTAAATGTGACTTTTTTAATTGAAGAAAAAGCCAGTGCATAAGGACTTAGTTCTATGTTATCTAAATATATTTCATTTGCTAAATTACAACACACAAAGGCGTATGAACCAATTGATTTAATATTTTTAGGAATATTAATATTCTTTTTTGTTTCACTGTCAAATGCTCTGTCTTCAATTATTTCAATTGTATCTGGCAAATTAATATTTGCAATTTTACGCTCGGCAAACGCGTCACTTCTTATAACTTTTATTGTATCTGGAATAACTACAGTTTCAATTTCACCAAGATGAACAAAAGACCATACACGATGAGCTTTATAATTAAAGGCACTTTGACCAATTTCCGTAACATCTATACCTTCGTGTGTACTTGGTATCACCAAATCTTTTACTGGATAATCTTTAAATCCAGTAACGGAATATGTTTTATTATCTAATAATTCAAATGTTAAATACTCATTTGGATCATTAGATTTGCTAAATCGATCACTTGAACAGCTTTTTAATGATGTAGAAATATAAATTATGAAAATGATAAAAACTGCAATAGGAAGCAGTGCTATACTTTTATATTTCATAATCATAACTCCTCCTTATTAATTCATCAGTTTTATTTTTTTTATTAAATATCAAATTAATACAAAGATAAATGATATTGCTTGAGCTATCGCTATTCTTACAAATTGTAAAGAATCTTCAACTTGTTTTTTTTAGCCAAACGGATTCTTTAGTAAAAAATGTCCTAATACTATTTTTTTTGTTTGTCATTTTATACCTTTCTAACAAAAGACATAAGTCTCAAATTGTATATGTTTTGATACCTCGAAAATTCTTCAATAATTCTCATATAGTATACTATATTTTTAAATATTGGTCGGAATGGTG
>JAEEJT010000174.1 GCA_016282055.1 Bacilli bacterium | reverse complement strand
GATCAAATGATCAAGTGCATTGAGCTCTTCACCAGTTGCTTTATTCAAAGCCTTGTAAGACTTGTAATAAATCTTTGCTGTTCCGCGCTCTTTTCCAGCACCATCAGCATTGTTTCCACCAATCTTAAAAGTCCATTCTTCTGGAAGTCCAGTATTTTTAAGATCTTCATTTGATGAATTAACCGCAATAATTTTTGGATTATTCGGTAATACCGATGCAAGTGTCCGACCGACATTAAAGCCGCCCTGACCATTCGTTACAATAACGAACCGTATTCTTGATCCAGAACCAGAAGCCGGTTTAGCTACTACCGGTTTCTCAGCTGCTGCTTTGGCTTTCTTTGCAGGAGCTTCATGTGTTTCTCCTACTTTTGCTTTTGCAGTAATTTCATTTTCTGCCATAATATATTTGGCCCTCCTCTATATATAGATCATTAATATAATATATATTTATAAAATATATTATAAAAATATAAAATAGGAGAAAAATCCCCTATTTTATATTAAAGTGGAATAGTAAATATTAAAGATACTGTACCAGCAGAGCATAAACCAACACCAGTATAAAATAACGCATTTCCAATATCTTTTGTACCTTCACTCTTGTTTAAAAATGAACCAGTTACTCCCATTACAAGTCCTAAACAACTAGCAGAAATATCAAACATTCTTGTTCGTTTAAGAACTTCATTTCGTTTAGTCAAATAACCGATTTCTTCAGCTTGTCTTTTTGATAATATTTCTGAAGTTTCTAATTGTTTTTTAGCAACTTCTACACTTTTTATAGCAGATTCTAACTCAGTTAAAGCTAATTTCATATCTTCATTTTTAGTACTTATTATTTTCTGAGTTATATCCATCAAATTATTCATGTGTTTATATAATTCACTCAGATAATTTAGCACGTTCAATTGCCATGTCGAGTGCTTTTGTCGCTGACTCGAAATAGTCTGAAGTAATTTGCTGAAAATTTGCATCGAATTCTTTATCGTCTGCAATTGACTGCTGAATTTCATCGACGCATATTGTTCCGAGTTCATTTCCTTTTCGCATATCTGTAAATCCTTCATCAATTGCTCGTTCAAGATCATTGGCTGATTTGATTGAATCTCTTGTGATATTAAGTTTATCAGCGATTTTATCAAGTTCACTTCTTGTGAGTACGATTCCTGATATAAGTTCATCACTTGTTCCTGAGACTGTTTTAAATCTGATGTATCTTCCTGCGATAAAACAGGAAATGCAAATAATAACATAAATAGCATGAAGTATGATGATTTTTTTAATTTTTTTAATGTCCACATTATTTCTCCTCATTTTTTTATTATATAAATATGTAAAAAACATCATAATATATAAGAAATTTTATCCATAATTATGGAATAAACATGAAATAGGAGATTATAAATATGAAAAATGGATATTTTACAATGAATGATTATGTAGCTGTAGTTCAGGAAAGATTTTCTGATCCTAATTTTGTAAAAAAATTAATGACTGGTGTTACAACTAAAGTAGGATTAATTGAAGCTATTGAAAAATATAATAGTGATAATAATTTGAATGAAAAAGAAAGAATAAAATATAGTATAGGAATAAGTGGTCATCTTTATATCACTGTAATTCGCTGTTATAAAATTTCTGATTCAACTTATGTTGTTGTTGGTCGTGATAATAATGGATACGGTATTTTAAATAAATCTGAAGATCCTAATAAATCTAATGAATTTGATACAACAATATCTACTCATGTTGTTGATGTTGTTGATATAAGCGATGTTTGGATTTCTGGTTATGATCCAGATAAAATTGGTGATATTCTTACCGATCGTAGTGGTAGTGGAGATGATAAAACTATCGATACACGTGAACTTGAAAAAATCCTAACAAATCTTAAAAATGATATGAATTCAATGTTATCAACTGGTGAACTTAGATTACTCTTAAATAAGTTTACATATGTAATGAAAACAAATAAACTTAATGAATATACATATAAAACAAAATCCACAGCTTATAATCTTTATACTTCAGTCTGGACTAAATATATTTCTGTAATTAAAAATATTCTTGTTAATTATACAGAAATTGGCATCAATATTGATAGATTACTCACAGATAGATCATACTCACAATATTATTTCGTTATTGCTGATACAGATGCTAAAACAAAAGAAATTATTAAAGAAAAATTACTTGAAAAACATGGAAATGATAATTTTGTAAATTCACATATTGATGGTGTTGTAGAAGAAATATATAATAGAACATTCTCTACAACAGATATCGAAACTTTCAAAAAAGTTATTACTAAAACTCCTGTAGATGGAGATTAATAAATAAATCAGGTGCATAATAGCACCTGATTTATATTTTAGCTTTTTATAGTGTAATTAATATAATCGTTATCAGAATTTAAAAAATCATCTGAAATATGATTATATTTTTTATTCCAATCAGAAGTTCCAACTTGACCTTTAGTTCTGTTATCAATTTTAATAGTGCTAATTAATTTTGTATATGATATTTTTGCTAAAAATCTTTCTTGAGTATTAGCACTAATAGTTTTATCAGTAAATGATGGAATATAATCATAATTATTAATCATTGATAGTAATAAACTTTCTCTAGCTTTCTTATTATCAATATCGAATTCTCTCATAGCTTCAGAATATGTTAATAAATCTGTATACAAACTAGATGACTTTTCAATTTCTCTTTGATCAGAAATTTGAGCTTTTAATTCTTCATTCATACTATCAATCATTTCATTAATTTCTTTCAAATTAATTTTATCTGTAAGTTTTTGTAAGAGCTCATCAAGACTAGTATTACCATCAGTTTCTGCTAAAGCTTGTAATTTTTGTTTTATTTGATATAATGTAAGTATATAAATATAAAGATCGATATCATATTTAATAGCATCTATATTTAATAATAATTCATCTCTACAAGAACCAAAATACAAAACTCTACGAATAGGATTATAAGAATATCCATAAACATCTTGATAATCATATGGATATTTTTGCATAGTTGCAAAATCACCAGGATTATTTTTAGGAGTATACTTAATACCTTTATTTGTATTTTTTATAGATAATGCAAATATTTTTGTATCAGAACATGTTACATTCCAATAACCACTATCTATACTTGTATCTGTAGATTTATTATCTTTAATATATCGTATTCCAAGAGGATTTGTATGATTAACTAAATAGAAAATATTATTTACATATTCAAGAATCCAACCAGGTTTAATATCATCTTTTTTATCAATAACTTGAATCAATTCTGTTCTAGTACAAATAAAATAATTATTATTTGTTTTTCCAAATGTTGTAGCATCATCTTCACCAACAAAGAATGTAATACCAAGTAATGATCTATCAGCTATTTTATTTCTACTATTAATAAAATTCATTTTATCGTAGTATACTAATTCTGATGTAGAACTTCCAGAAATATTCGTTTTAACATGCTCAGCTATAATTCCAAATTTTGTACATTGTATATTCTCTATATTAGCTGAAGAAATATCACCTGTTACAAGAGAAGAAGATACACTTTTGTCAGTAATAATTCCATTTGTATCAATATATGGTGCTTTTGTAGAACGTATTTCTCTATAACTTAAGAATGTAATTCTATAAATATTTACACCATCATCACATAAACAAGAGAAACTATCATTTGAATTTTTATATAAAATATTAGGTCTAGTATTATTAAAATGTGATATTTGACCAATACTACCTGTTGGACTAAATCTAGTTGAAGAAGATACATTACATTTATAATTATAAACACCATGATCGCTTGTAGCAATAATTAAGTGACATTGATAATTTGTATTTATAGCTGTTTCCCAG
>JAEEJT010000173.1 GCA_016282055.1 Bacilli bacterium | reverse complement strand
ATTAGCTAATGAAGATATTCAAGCTGAATATGTATTAGTTATTGGTGATGATGGTGAAAATTTTGGACAAATGAAACTTGAAGATGCAATTAAAGCTGCTAATGATAAAGATTTAGATTTAGTTTGTGTTGCACCTAATGCTAAAACTCCAGTATGTCGTTTTATGGATTATCGTAAGTATTGTTATGATATGCAACGTCGTGCTAAAGAAAGCAAGAAAAATCAAAAAATTGTAGTTATTAAAGAATTACGTATTACACCTGTTATTGGTGATAATGATTTATTAATTAAAGTTAAGAATTGTCGTGAATTTTTAGAAGACGGACACAAAGTTAAAATTACGCTATACTATCCAAAAGGTAAAAAGAGATTAGTTCAAATGGAATCTTCTGTAAAAGTTTTAGATAAGTTTGCTGATTTACTAAAGGATGTAGCAACAGTTGAGTCAACTATGGTTGTAGATGGGAAAGTTACTGCTATTCAACTTAGCCCATTAGTTAAAAAAAATAAATAAGGGAGTGTAAAATTATGCCAAAAATGAAGACACACAGTGGTACAAAGAAAAGATTATCTTTTTCTGGTACTGGTAAAGTTATGAGAGGACGTCCTGGAACAAGTCATTTAGCTCCTGGTAAAACTCAAAAGAGAATTAGACATTTAAGAAAAGGATCTACAGTAAGTACATCTGATTTACATCGTATTTCTAAACAAATTTCTTGCATGAAATAAGAAGTACACAATTTAAATTATATAGGAGGAAGAAAAAATGGCACGTGTTAAAGGTGGTTATGCAACAAAAAGAAGACGTAATAGAATGTTAAAGTTAGCTAAAGGTTATTTTGGCTCTAAACATACATTATATAAAACTGCTAAGCAACAAGTTATGAAAGGTTTAACTTATGCTTACAGAGATCGTAAACAAAATAAGAGAAATTTCCGTAAGTTATGGATTGCTCGTATCAACGCAGCAGCTAGATTAAACGGTTTATCATACAATAAATTAATGTATGGTTTAAAATTATGTAACGTTGAAGTGAACAGAAAGATGTTAGCTGATTTAGCTATCAATAACGTTGAAGAGTTCAATGCTTTATGTAAGATGGCTCAAAAACCTGTTGAAAAACATTACGATGCAATTAAAAAAGCTCAAATTGCTAATTACAAGAAAGTTTCTGCTGAACTTGCTAAACAAAAAGAAGCAGTTGCTAAAGCAAGAGCTGAAAGAAAGGCTAGTAGATAGTATTAAAACCAAGTTTTTACTTGGTTTTTTTTATTATTTTAAATGAACTTTTTTATTTACTTTTATTACGATTTATCATATAATTAGAGTATAAAGAAGTGGGTGAAATAAATGTTTACAATTAAAATAAATGAAGTTGATTATACATATGAAGAAAAGATAACTTTAAATGATTTGGCTAAAAAATTTGCACCTAATGCTATTATTGCTAAAGTTAATAATCGTTTAAGAGAATTAAATTATTATATTAATTATAATTGTTGTGTTGAGTTTTTAGATTTAACTAGTTTCGATGCTGTTAGTGTATATGAAACAAGTTTAAGATATCTAATAATTATGGCTCTTGAAAGATTATATCCTGGTATTAAAGTATATTTTGGTCAATGTGTTTCAAGATCAATATCTTGTACTATTCAAAAAGATAATTTAAAAGTAAATAGTAATTTTTTGAATCAACTTGAAAATGAAATGGATAAATTAATTGGTATGAATTTACCAATTACAAGAACTACTATTCCTAAGGATGAAGCTATTAAGATTTATCAAGAAAAAGGTTATTTTGATAAAGTAGACATTCTTAAATACCGTGAAGAAGATGAAGTAAATATTTATACTTGTGATGGATATATGAATTATATGTTTGGTTATATGGTTCCATCAACTGGTTTACTTAATAAATATAAGTTAAGACTATATCATCCTGGATTTAATATTCAATTTCCTCGTGCTGAGTGTAATGGTGAAATTCCTGAATATGAAGAATCTTATGCATTTGGTAAAGAATTACAAGATGCACTTGATTGGTCAACTATGATAAAAGGCAATACAATTCCAAAATTAAATAAATACGCAAGTGAAAAGAGTATCGTAGATCTTGTTAATTTATGTGAAACTAAACATAATAATATGTTAGCCGATCTTGGTGAGATTATTCAAAAAAAGAAAGATGAGATTAGGCTTATTTGTATTGCTGGACCATCAAGTAGTGGTAAGACTACATTTAGTCAAAGATTAAGAATAGAGTTATTAAGTAGAGGATTAAAGCCTGTTAAAATTAGTATGGATGATTATTATAAATTTAAAACTGATTGTCCTAAAGATGAGAATGGTGAATATGATTTAGAACATGTTGATGCTCTAGACGTTGAATTATTTAATAATCATTTATTACAATTAATTGAAGGAGAAGAAGTAAATCTTCCTGCTTTTGATTTTACAAGTGGTAAAAGAATTAAAGGTGAAGCAATGAAAATTGATAGTGATTCAATTATCATTATTGAAGGAATTCATGCTTTAAATGAACAAGTTACAGCATCAATTCCAAAACACCAAAAGTTTAAGATTTATATTAGTCCATCTACACAAATTAATATTGATAATCATAATCCTATTTCATCAACTGAGATTAGATTATTAAGAAGAATTGTTAGAGATGCTAAATATCGTAAGACTAGTCCTAGTGATACTATTAGTATGTGGGCAAGTGTTAGACGTGGTGAGTTTAGATGGATATATCCTAACCAAGAAGAAGCTGATTTTGTATTTAATACTGAATTAACTTATGAAATTGGTGTAATGAAAAAATACGCATTAAGTGCTTTGATGTCTATTGGTAGAAATGATGAATATTTTGTCCAAGCCAATAAGCTTGTTAAGTTCTTAAAATATGTTAGTGATATTGATGATAGATATGTTCCTTGTAATTCTATTTTAAGAGAATTTATTGGTGGAAGTTGTTTTTATGATTTTTTTGAGGAATAGGTAATATGAAGGTAATAAGAAAGCAAAATAATAGTGAAATGTGTTTTATTTGTGGAGTAAAAAACGAATTTGGTTTAAAAGCTCCTTTTTATGAAATGGAAGATCAAAGTGTAGTTAGTATCTTTAATTATAGTGATGTTCATCAATCTTATCCTGGAAGAACTCATGGTGGTATAATTTCTGCTATGCTTGATGAAATTATTGGTAGAGCTATTTGGGTATATGATCCTAATTGTTGGGGTGTTACTATTACTTTAAATATAAAGTATCGTAAACCAGTCCCATATGATTGTAAGTTAAAAGCAGTTGGTAAAATTACTAAAAATACATCTAGATTATTTCAAGGTAATGGATATATTTATGACATGGATGGAACTTTACTTGCTGAGGGTGAAGCTACTTATATGAAACTTAGTTTGGATAGTATTGCAAGTAGTGATTCTCATGATGCTTG
This sequence comes from Bacilli bacterium, assembly GCA_016282055.1. Taxonomy (GTDB): domain Bacteria; phylum Bacillota_I; class Bacilli_A; order ML615J-28; family CAG-698; genus CAG-698. The sequence continues at coordinate 836 of JAEEJT010000173.1, read as the reverse complement.
TAATGTATTTGTTAGTGATAATGTAACTGAAATTAATTAAATAATTAATATTTTAATCACATAATAATGTATTTTATTATGTGATTTTTTTATTCTAAATAACATAAATTAGGCTATAGTAATTTTTAAATATATTTCTTGAAAATAAAGTTCTGTTATGCTATAATATTTAAGTAAAGAGAAGCGTTTTCTCAATAAAAGAAAACGTTTTTAGGAAAGAAGGATATGAATATGAAAAAAGTTTTTTCTCTTTTGATTATCCTATTAGTTGCTTTCTTATTCGTTGGTTGTGATACTGAGAAGACTTACGAATTAAAAGTAAATGATAGTGATAAGACTATTTCTATGGAAGTAGGTCAAACTAAAACACTAAATTTAGTTGTTACAGAAGGTGCTAATGTTGTGTTTGATGTTGAAAATGATGAAATTGTTTCTATCGAAAATTCAACAATTACAGCATTAAAAGCCGGAACTACTAATGTAACTGTTTCATTAAAAGAAAAGAGTGATCTTAAAGCTACTATAACTATAACTGTTGTTGATGCAATAGTTCCTGTTACTAGTGTTACTATTGAGAAACCAACTTCTTTAAAATTAAATGATACATTTACTTTAGCTGCTACTGTTTTACCAGAAAATGCAACAAACAAAGAAGTTGTATGGACAGTATCTAATGATTGTGCAACAATTACTATAAATACTTTAACTGTTGTTAAAGAAGGTGAATTCACTGTTACATGTAAGAGTAGTGCAAATGAAACTAAACAAGATTCATTTGATATTGCTACTGGATATAGTGTACAAAGTGTTACTATTGCAGTTGCTCCAACTGGTTT
>JAEEJT010000172.1 GCA_016282055.1 Bacilli bacterium | reverse complement strand
CATTGCGCCAATTAATGCATTAACGATTGCATGAACTAGACAATCACCATCCGAATGTCCATGCAAACCTTTTTCAAAAGGAATTTCTATTGTGCCTAAAAATAATTTTCTATTAGGCACTAATTTATGAATATCACTTGCATTACCAATTCTATACATTCTTATTCTCCAAAAGATATTTCATATATTCAAAATCATCAATAGTTGTAATTTTGATATTCTTTTTATCACCCTCTACGATTAGTGGGGTGATATCTGAATATTTTTCAAATGCCATCAAATCATCAGTTATTTTATCTTCTTTTTTAATTTTGATTAAAACATTTTTTAAAGCACTAGTTTCACTACCTTGTGGTGTCTGCATATAATACAAATCATCACGGTCGATTGTTTCTATAGCATCAAGTGTTTTTTTCTTGATAGTATCACTAACTTTTACACCTAATGATACACTTTTTGATTTCAATAAACCATCTTTTACGCGGTTAATTAAATCTAAATTAATGTATGGACGAGCACCATCATGGACAAGAACATATTTATTTTTAACGACGTTTAGACCATTTAAGACACTTAAATAGCGTTCACTTCCCCCAGCGACTAATTTTATTTTTTTATCAAAATTATATTTATTAATAATATCTTTATCTTTTTCATTATAAACAATAATTATTTCATCGCAATCATTATCATTTAAGAATACATCAACTGAATAAAGAAAGACTGGTTTATCATTTATTAGAAGATATACTTTATTGATATCATTTGAAAATCTTGTCGATGATCCACCTAATAAAATTATTGCACTATATTTCATCATCATCTAAAAAACTATTATCTAAATCAATTTTAACTTTATCAAATGAATAGTTTTCTTTTGTTAATTTTGAGTTAGATTCTTTCTTCTTTTCGGCGACATATAAATTTATTCCATCTTCTTCATTAGTCGCATTTGCTTGTGCTAAAGAATTATCTAAAGCATTAAGAAAATCATTAGCGCTATTAATGTTTTCGTTTTTGCATACGATTCCAACTGAATTAGATGTTTCTAATACTTCATTACCAAAATTAAATTCGTAATGAGAAATTGTTGATACTTTATTTTGAATATCGCGAACTAAACCATTGAATCTATCGATATCAGTAAATACTAATAAATATTCAATATCACTTATTTTACAAATGACATCTTCTTTACCTAATACTTCATTTTGAAGATATTCAACATATCTTGTAGCAAGTTCTTTAGCAACGATTGGACCACAATTATTAAATAAATCAACAAAGCTATGTAAAGATACCATCATTCCACCAAATGGCTCATTATCTTTAATTAATTTTTCAATCTTTTCAAAGACAACTTTCTTATCAAGTATCTTATCATTTACTTCATTCATCATTTGGATGATAGAAATAACATGATTATCTTTTGTGACTTTAATTTCTTTAAATTTCTTTAAACCTAAAGATGTTTTCATACGATAAATATAACTATCATCGTTTGCCATTTCTGATGATGCTTTATCAAAAATAACTAAATCTTCTGGATAAACAAGACTTCTTAATTCTGAATAAGTAACATTATATCCTCTAACACCAAGTAATCCTTTAAATGCTTTATTTGTTCTAAATATAACATTTCTTGAGTCATCATTATAATAAGCAAATGGCGCATCAATATTATCAAGTAAATAACCAAAGCCATCAATTAGATTTTTGCTTTGTTCAGGTCTTGCAACAAGAACATAACCAATTACTTCATCATTCTTATCAATATTGATTTTAGCAAAATCAAAACTAACTTCATCATCAAATCCGTCTTCATTTTTTAAAGCAATAGTAATTTTGCCTTCAGTACCATCATTATCTTTTAATTCATCTAACAATTCTTGATATGATAATTCTTTACTATTATAAAAGATTTTAGCAATATTCTTATACCATTTCTTTTGTTCTTTATCTAATAAATTTAATTCCTCATAGAAGTATGGAGCAAATTTAATTAATTTACCATTCTTATCTAAATATCCAACAATCTTGCGGTCAAGAGCAGCTGGTATTTCTTTAAACAAGTCACTACTTTTATCAATTCCTGATAAAATAACATTCACAAGAAGAAGGATAGCACAAACAATCGCACAAATCCATTCTACTTCAAGATTTAGTATTTGTGGTAAAATTATATTTAATGTTCTTAAAACAAATAATGCACCAACTATTAATAATGTACAAATAAGTGTTAATAAACTACTTAATCTTCGCATATTCTTCACATAGAATATTACATTAATAACTAATATAAATAACATAAAAATTATAACTGGTGTTTTCAAATAATCAATCATAATTACATCTCCATTTCTTTTAACATTATAGCACAGATTAAGTATTTTTAAAAGTTATTTTTCAGAAAGAAAAAAAGGAACCAAAATTGGTTCCTTCTAATCAATCATTATTTTGCGGCTTTTTCAGCTTTTGCGGCAGCAGCTTTTTCTTTAGCAGCAGCGGCTTTTGCTTTTTCACGTTCTTTTTTACGTTTTTCAGCAGCTTTTGCTTTTGCTTTTTCTTTAGCAGCGGCAGCTTTCTCTTCTAAATCAACAAGGTATTTATAAGAGAATTCAATGATATTTTGTAAGTCTACTTCTTCATAATCGCCTTTATTAACAAGTTTGAACCATTGATCACCTTGAGGGCTAGTAGCTTTAGTGATTGATGGATATTTAACTAATAAACGAGTGATTGAAATTGGTTTACGTTGGAATACGATACGATAATCAGAGTTAGTAACTTTTAAGTTAAGGAACATCTTCTTACCACGGAATGCTTTGAAGCTTTCGCCATCGTTATCAAGAACAACATTAGTATCTTTATAATTAGCACTAATGTAATTACGTAAAGCAGTAGGAGATGGAAGAACATCAACTTTAGGTTTTGGAGCCTTTTCTTTCTTAGGTTCTTCAACTGGAGCAGCAACAACTTCAACAGGTTTTTCAACTTCTTTTTCAACTTCAACGATCTTTTCAACTTCAACAGGTTTTTCAACGATAACTTCTTTAACAACTTCTTTTTCAACTACTTCATTTAGATCATAGCCTTTTGCTTCTAAAGCATCTTTTGCAAATTTATGCATTGCGAATAATTCTTCATCATCAGCACTAACTTCTTTAGGAGCCTTTTCAGGTTGTTCTTGTTCAGGACCAAAGTCTTTTTCTTTAGCAGCATAGAATCCTTTGAAATCAACAACTGCTTTCATTTCAGGTTCTTCTGGTTCTTTTTCTTCTTCTTTAACTTCTTCCTTAGCTTCTTCTTTAACTTCTTCTTTTGCTTCTTCAGCTTTTTCTTCTTTAGGATTATTTAATGCATCATATGCTAAAGCAAGTTCATGAGTGAATACTGAGAAATATGCAATGAAGAATAATGCTAATAAAATTACTTCAAAGAATAAAGTAGACATCCAGATTTCACCAATGTTAGATAAATATGGTTTATTCATGAATCCCATAAATACAGTTAATACTAATAAAATTACTAATACAGCAAGGAATAAGAATTTTAAGAATTTCTTTTCTGCGAATTTCTTTGAGAATAATTTTCCAAATAATGCATAGCATAAAAATGCACCAGCTAAGATTAATGCGCAGAATGTAACTGTCATAGGACCATTACCAGTTCCATCACGATAGAAATCAGACCATGCAACTACATTAATTACATAACATGCAAGACCCATTACATAGAATATAAGTGGAAGAAATACGGCACGTGTAAATACGAAATGTGATTCGCCGTTGTTCTTTTCAACTTTATTTCTAATCAATAAAGCAACACACGCAATTAATAACGCAACAATTGGAAATACTATGAAACGTAATAAAAAGTCAGTTTCAAATTCCATTTGTAGCGCAGGGAATAATTCACCAGCTAATACTTTAAATGGGATAACTGCCCATATTGAAAGTAAAACTGCAATGAATTCAATAACAAATAAAATATTTTTAGTGAATTTTTTCATTTTCTCTCCTCCTATTAATAATGTCATTATAGCACTTTAAAAAATATGTGTCAATAGGTATTAATTATTTAAAAAACAATTATTTTACATTTGTCAATTATTTAGATGGCAAATATCCATCAAGTAAAGTTTGAATACGCTCTATTGATAATTGTAAGTTAATATTACCACTAATTGCAAGAGAAATATTACCTGTTTCTTCTGATACAATTATAGTTACTGAATCATTATTTTCACTCATACCAATTGCGGCACGGTGACGTGTTCCTAAAAACTTAGGGATGTTATAATTATCGCTTAAAGGGTAATATGCACCAGCACATGCAATTTTATTATTTTGAATGATTACACCACCATCATGACAAGCAGTACCTGGTGTAAATATAGTAGTTAATATTTCTTGTGTGATATCCGCATTTATTTGAATTGCTGGTGCAATAATTGCTTTTAATGAATCTTTTCTTTCGAATGTAATTAAGGCACCAATTTTTCTTTTTGATAAATAATCAACTGTTTGACAGATAACCGCAATAATGTCGGCTTTCTCTTTGTTAGAATTAAAACTATTATCACTATGTTCTTTAACTTGTTTACCTTCTAAAGCAACTTTCACATCAGCCGCATAAACAATAATAAAGAAACCAATGATCCAACTTCCTAAATATTCCATAAATTTAGTTAGGATTTTTAATTCAAAGACAATGGCCAAAAAGAATATTGCGACTCCTATTCCTAAAACAACTAAAATTCGCCAAACATTAATTCGTTTATGAATGAAGAAGAAAAACGCAATTACTAATCCACAAACAACAAGAACATCACTAACAAACCTAATGATTCCCGTTGTTTGATTACCATTAAAGTAATCTACAAAAAATTGTTTAATTGAATCAAAATTCATATTTATTTCTCCTTTTTAAATTTTTTAGTTAATTCAAGACATAGTTCATCCACAAAAGCAACGTTACCTCGCATTAGATCTACAATTGTTTTCACGATAACATCATGACCAGTCTTAAAGAATTGATTGTAAAAATCACGATAGATATTTAATACTTCTGATGAATTATCGTTACTATAAAGAATAAACAAAGTAACTAATTTTTCACTATCAGGTGATTTGATAATCATGTTAATACCATTACCAGAATAATAAACCTCATAGCCTCTTGAATTTAATTCTTTTTCGATTGCAGCTGTAACATCGCTAATTCTTCCTTTTTGGAATATGTCTTTATTAATAATTAATTCTTTTAACATCTTGTAGAATGATGACTCTACATTCTTTAGCAACAAACCATTAGTATCATATATAATAAGTTCTTCTTTAGCGAGCATTAATATCTCACATAAGTTATTAGCCACAATTTGTGAATTCTCATTATAATAATCTTTTAAGAATAAGATATTAACATCACTTGCTAAATAATTACGAACATTAATATCACATACACATAAATTCTCATTTAGGAAACTAATAATTTCATCAGATGGAATATTCTTTTTGAAAAATGATTTACTAATATCTTCATATACTTGACGCATTGTATCAATATCACGAACAAATAAATTAATAATGACTTTATTATTATTCATATAAAGATTATATAGATAATCATCAAGTCCTTTTTCCAAAACTTTAATTCCTGAATTTTCACCAAAGTTAAGTTGATGAGGAGCCACAAATGAAGGCATATTCATCGTTAACTTTCTTGGTCCAACTAGATATCTATTTCGTAAAACAACTAAATTATCTGTCGCTGTCATCGATAAAAGACTTTGATTAACAATCATATTAGTTTGATAATCACCAGCAATAACAACTTGTTTATTACGGAAGATATTATTATAATCTCCTGTTAGTAACATATGTGCATCGTCGACTATGACAGTATCATAATTAATGTATTTATAATATTGCATTACAAAATTCTTATTGGCAAGATATATACGTAATCTATTTTTATTAGCATCAAAATAGTCTTGATAATCATAATATTTAATTTTCTTTTTACGAATGTCAACTTGAATATTTCTTAATATTTCATTAACGTATTTGATACCTCTTTGATGGCATATTACATCTTCTAGAGCTACTGCTTTAGTAATTGTTTCAACATATTCTTTTGAATTCTTAATATTTTCATGTAATTCTAAATATCTTGAAATAATACCATCAAAATATACTTTACTAAATTTACTAGCAATACCATTAATATCATCATTCTCTTCAATGAATTTAATAATGCTATATAATTTATATTCATTTAAAAGACCAATACCACGTGTGATACTTAAATAGATATTTAATTCATCTTGTGAATCAAGTAATTTAGTTAAATAATCCACATTATTTTCAATGTTGCTGTAATAATAACGACTAACACTATCCTTGAATATTAAACTATATAGACGTAAGTTCTCACCAATTTCTGCAATTAGTTCTTCTATTTTTTCAACAATAGATTTTAATTCATCAAATTTCACAAAACTATTATAAACTTTTTCCGCATCCACAAATACATCTTTATACTTGTCAAACATGTCAATAGCATCAAGAATCAACATATAATCAGTTTGATGAGCATGGTATAAAACACCATATAACTCTTGATATTCTTGATTATTATTTAAATCTTTAATGATATTATTTATTTCATTAATACGAGATTCAATCGTATAGTATTCACTTGGAACAACATAACTATGATCATTATGAATAACAACATCCATTAATCTTTCATTTGTTCGATATAAATCATTTAAATAAGCAATGTAATTAATGAATTTTT
>JAEEJT010000171.1 GCA_016282055.1 Bacilli bacterium | reverse complement strand
TTTCTTAGTAGTGATTATTCTTATAATGTAACAATTTATTCAGATAATTCAATCAAAGCAAACAAAACAGCAACTGGCAATGAATGGGATTGTTTAATGTTTGAAAAACTTCCTGATATTAATTATGAATGTTATCCTTATTTGTATGTTCGATTCAAGGGTCCTGAAGGTGCTAACATCATCTTTAAATTTAATGATAATAGTCAAAATGAATATTTTTGGACTTGCACTGGAGAAGAAGATGAACTTACTATTGAAATAAAAGGTACTTTTGATTATAACAGGCGCGCAATTGTTATATTCTTAAATGGAGGAATTTCAGGAAAAACTGGTGATTATTATATTTATGAAATGAATTTAACTAACAGTAGTGAATCTACTTACAGCGCTTTCGGAGAAAATGATTTATCTCTATTTTCTTATAATTTAAACGAATATGAAAAAACTATTTGTATTACTGATTTTTCAAATCCATACATTAATACAGAAGATTTAATTGATATTTATTTTTCTGATTCTTATACAATTAATGGTCAGGAATATATAATTACAGGAATTGGCGATTCTGCTTTGCAAATTTGGAATTTAAGATCTATTAGATTACCAAATACTCTTAAGACAATTGGTAATTATACTTTTTATGGTTGTCAAAATCTTACTGAATTGACTCTTCCTGAATCTTTAGAAGAACTTGGTGAAGGTTGTTTTGGTAGAACTGGTTTATCAAGCATTATAATACCTAAAAATGTTTCAAATATCGAAGGATATTTGTTTATGGATTGCGAGTTTATGGAAGATGTTACAGTGGATCCTTTTAATAAATCATATGATTCGAGAGATAATTGTAATGCGATAATTGAAACTAAAACAAATAAGCTCATTTCTGCATGCATTAACACTACAATTCCTAATTCAGTAAAAGAGATTAAAAATAACGCATATTATTTAATTCGTATAAAAGATTTAATTATTCCTGAAGGTGTTGAAAGAATTGACGATGGAGCATTTAGATATTGTCATAGCTTAGAAACTGCATCGATTCCGGCTAGTGTTACTTATTTTGGAAGCGATAATTTTGAAGGATGCAATGAACTTAAATCATTATCTGTTAATCCAAATAATAGGGTTTATGATTCACGAGATAATTGTAATGCAATTATCGAAACTGCAACTAATAAATTAATCGCTGGAACAAGTTATACTGTTATTCCAAGTTCTGTTTCTATAATTGGAACTAATTCGTTTATTTATCGAGAAAATATAACTAATCTAGATATACCTAATGGGGTTACTTCGATTGAAAATTGTGCTTTCCAAGGTTTAAGAAATTTACAATCATTAAATATACCATCTTCATTAAGATATATTGGTTTTGCCGCATTTCTTGATTGTAATAACAATTTATTGACTATTACTGTTAGTCCTGATAATCCATATTATTATTCAATTGATAATACATTATTAGAAAGAAATACCGATACTTTAGTATTAAGTAACCATCTTGGAACAATTCCAGAAGAAACTAAAATTATTGGAAGTGATGCATTATTTAGTAATGAAAATATTAAAGATTTAATTATACCATCTAATGTCACTAGAATTGATCATGCCGCCTTAATGTGTTGTTATAATTTTGAGAGCGTTGTAATTCCAAAATCTGTAACTTATATCGCAAATCAAGCATTTGATCAATGCGTTAATTTAAAGAATGTATATTTTACTGGAACAGAAGAAGAATGGAATTCGATAGACATTTCTGATTCTAATGATGCACTAACTAATGCTAATATCATATTTAATTATAATAATTAATTATTGTATAAAATATAAGGAGTTCTCTGATATAAGAGAACTCTTTTTTGATGATTTGAAATAATTATTTGTTTATTGATAAAATGTGATTATTATGCTATAATTTTATTAAGAATTATTATGATGGAGAGTTTGTGATGAAAAGAAGTTTATCAAGAGTAAAAGCATTATTTATGTTATATCAATATGATTTATGTAATAAAGATGTTAATCTAGATTCATTTGATAATTTATTAGATGAAGCAAAACTTGATGGTGCTGATATAAGATATGATGAAGAATTCTCTTTAGAATTATATAATGGCGTTATTAATAATATTGATACAATTGATAGAATTATTGCAATTAATCTTGAAAATTATCCATTAGACAGATTATCTTTTGTTGATCGTAATATTTTAAGAATTGGTACTTATGAATTAATGTATACAAATACTCCAAAACAAATTATCATTAATGAAATTATTGAATTATCTAAAGAATATTCGGAAATTAAAGATTTCTTATCTTCTAAATTCAATAATTCAGTAATTGATAAGATTGCGAATTTCATTAAAGAGAGAAAGACAAATGGGGGAAATTAAATATTTAACCGTTAGTGCCTTAAATAGATATATTGCATATAAAATAGATTCTGATGTTGCTTTAAAAGTTGTTTATATTAAAGGTGAAGTATCTAATGCACGTATATCTAAAGGGCATTTATATTTTGTTTTAAAAGATGAAGAATCTGAAATTAGTGCTATCATCTTTTCTAATGTCTTAAAGAATTCTAAATATGTGCCAGTTGATGGTGCTAAAGTACTAATTTGTGGTAGTGTAACAAGTTATGCA
>JAEEJT010000002.1 GCA_016282055.1 Bacilli bacterium | reverse complement strand
GATACAGATTCTGCTGTGGCTTTATCACCAAGACGAGAAGCTGTGACCGATGAAATCTCTGAGTGTGTCAAATTTGTAATCATTACGATTCCTCCATTAATTATATTTACAATAACACTTATTGTATGTATTGCATGTAGATAATATATAAATGAAATAATCTTTAAGGAGTAAGAATATCCTGGTACTTTACTAACAATAACTTAAAAGCCGACAGTTCTTTTAATATTAATAAAGTACCAGTTTATTCATCCGCTCTTCGATTACATTCATTATATTTAGATATATAATTTGATTTAAAAAATAATAAGAATATATATTATTAGCTTGGAGTAAGAAATGATTACTAAATCTAAAAAGCTACAAAAATATTTAGATAAAGCTGGAGAAAAGATGAAATCGATAAGTCCTGATATTCTTATGCAGGAATTTATGGATAGATTACATGATCCAGATATGGTTGCTAAACGTGTAGCACATTCTCTTTATATTGAATAACAGAAAATGTTATCTAAACATAAAGAAATACTAACAGTGATTAAAGGTGATTAAAAATGGTAAATTTAATTAGAATAAAACTTGTAAATTTCATCGGAATCAAATTAGGAACAGGTTTAGATGAAATAGAGATTGATAGATCTAAATCTAATAACAACATTATTCTTCTTATTGGTGATAATGGATCGGGCAAATCATCTTTAATGATGGAAATGACACCTATTCCATTGGAGCATGTTGGTGCAAGAAATAAATCAAGAATATTACCAGATAAAATTGGTATTAAGGAACTTGATTATTTAGTAGATGGGTATGTGCTTTATAAAATAAAGATTGTATATGATCCAAAGAAAACTACTAAATGTTATATTAGTAAAGTTATTGACGATAAAGAAATAGATCTTAATCCAAATGGAAATGTAGAATCTTATCTTGAAGTTATTGAGCATGAATTACATATGAAGAAAACTTATACAAATGTAGGTTATCTTTGTGGTAATAGTGAAATTAAGAATTTCGTAGCGATGCAACCAACAGAAAGAAATAATTATATTTCTGAATGGATGCCAGAAATATCAGATTTTTTAGACGCATATAGAATCTCAACAAAAATACTTTCAAAGTTAAAGAAAGATATCGATTCGTATAATAAACAAATAGGAACTATGAGTTCTATTAATTATGAATTGGAATTAAGTTATATCAATTCAAATATCGAAAATGTAAGTAATAATATTAAAGAAATCGAAACTAAGATAACAAAGCTTAAATCATACAATGAAATGATCTCTCGCGACGTAAAAACGTATGATGAACTGGACAAATTGAAGATTAAGTTCTTGAAAGATACAAAAGATCATAATGCCAAAAGAAAAGAACTTAATGATAAATATAGTTTATTAACTATGGCGACATTTAGTTCTAAAGACTATTTCGATAAACATTTTGATGAATTGTCAAAGAAAGTTATAACTGATCAGCATACTGTAAATCATTTGTCTGAAAAACTTTCTATTATTTCATCTGAGATTTCTAGTACCGAATCATTGTTAAATAGTGATGAAAAACTTTCAAGTATTGATTTACAAACTATTCATAGAACTATTGACTCTAATAAAGATCTTCTTTCAGGAATTGATGAATCTATTAAAAATTTAGAAGAAACTTATGATAATATTGAATGTATGAGCAATGATGTTTATAATGAACTTCAAACATTCATTAGTGTTCTTAATGAAAAATTCAGACAATTGAATGAAGCGGTTCCAATGGAATCTATCAAAGATATGGATAACTTGACTAAAGTTATTGAAGATAATACAGAATCTTTAACTAAGATTAATGATATTATTTCTGATAAACAAACTAAACTTACATTTATTAATAATGAGATTTATAAATATGAACATGGAAATCTCGATACTGAAATTCTGATGAAACGACCAGAATTTTGTATGAATCATAAATGTGGAATAGTTGAAGAGATCATGAAATATCTCAATCCAAAAGATAATGTAAAAGAACTTTATAAAGATTCTGAATCATTGGTTGCTGAAATTAATGAATATACCCAAAATAAGTCAACTTTAGAGAATTCTATTAAGAATCTTAGAAATGGGTATAGTTTTTATGCTTCTATACAGGATTTTCTATATAAAAACAATGAATTAGTATCAAAATTACCTAGTTTGATTGGCGAATACTTATTAAAAGATCCTACTAGTATATACACCCACATGAATGATATTAAGATGATTATACCAGATGTGTATGAATATTCTACTCTTATTACAAAGAAACAGGATATTGAGAAATCTATAACAGAATTGAATAACTTGATGAAAATTGTAACAACAAATTCACAAATTCAAAGCAAATTAGATAAACTCAATAAAGAATATGAAGAAACCAAATTCAATTATGATAGATCTATTTCTATTTATGATGAAGATAATAAAACTTTGAAGTTCTATGAAGATTATGAGAATAATATAAGAGAACGTGATATAGCTTTCTCTGAATATAACGAAGAAAATGAAAGACTTAAAGTAGTTAAAACAACTTTACTAGGATATAATAAATGGACCTATGTTTAT
>JAEEJT010000170.1 GCA_016282055.1 Bacilli bacterium | reverse complement strand
CGTATCTGATGATCTTGATTTTAAGTATTCATTTGAAAATATTTTAATCAAAACAGATAAAAGAGTAGTTGAGTCTGGACAAGTAAAAAATTTAATTATGTTCTTAAGTGATAAGATTTGGGATACAGAGGAGTTTTTTTACATTTGTTTAAAATTCATTGATTTAGGCGATAATAATTACAATAGAGATCTTATTGTTAATAATCCACAAGATTGGGTTGATAAATGGAAACTATTATTTGGTAATAAATCTAGTGAAGATACAATTTATCCATTTATTGGTGAATTGTTATGTTTAAGAGATTTACTAAGAAAAGGTGAAAAAGCATCTTTAACTTCTCAAGGAAGCCATGATATTGAGACTCCTATTGCTAATTATGAAGTTAAAACTACAACAATGAGATATGACTCATTAGTTGAAGTTCATAGTAAAAATCAATTAGCAAGTTTAAATGGTAATCCTTTATATTTATATTTTGTAAGAGTTGAAGAATCGCTTGCTGGTGTTTCTATTAAATCCGTTATTTACGATTTGGAAAATCTAGGATTTGATGTTACTTCATTAAATGAAAAAATGAAGAAATATAATTCTGTAACTCTTGATAAATCATATAAGATTGATGAAATAAGATTATATACAATAGATGATAATTTCCCTAAAATTGTAGATTCTTCATTTGTTGGTGGAAAATTACCAAAAGGTATTAGATCTCTAACTTATGTTTTAGACTTAAATAATCTTGATTATGAAGCTATAGAAACTAATTAATTAGTTTCTTTTTTTCTGTACTTTGATATTTTCTTTTGATATAATATTTAATGAAAAAATTGCAGACAACAATAGAGAATGTCTGTTATAATATTTAGGGTGGTTAAAGATGATAAAATTGGCAACATTATTTAGTGGAATTGGTGCAATTGAACAAGCTTTTCTTAAATTAGGAATTGAACATAAGATTGTTTTTGCATTTGACAACGGAGAAAGAATTTTACCACAAACAGATGAAGAAATAAAAAACAGCATTAAAGATATGGATTATCAAGAAAAGAAACAATATATTGATAGTCTATATTCTAACTTAAAAAAACCAAATTATATGGAAATAAGTTATTTACATAATTATGATTTAGATAAAGATAATTTCTATCAAGATATTAGATATCTTGATGGTTCTTTATATCATAATGAAGTAGATTTATTAGTTGGAGGAAGTCCTTGCCAATCTTTTTCTATTATTGGTAAAAGAGGTGGATTTAAAGATACTAGAGGTACATTGTTTTATGAATATGCAAGAATTATAAAAGAAGTACAACCTAAAGCTTTTATTTTTGAGAACGTTAGAGGTATGTTAAATCATGATAAAGGAAAGACTTGGGAAACTGTTAAGAATACTTTTAAAGAATTAAATTATAATATCTATATTAGAAGTAATCCTATATTAAATGCTAAGGATTATGGAATACCACAAAATAGACCTAGATTATTTGTAATTGGAATTAGAAATGATATTCAATGTAATTCATTTGTTTTTCCAGATGAAGTACCTTTAAAGAAATATGTAGTTGATTATTTAGATGATAATGTTGCTCCAAAATATTATTTAGGTAAAAAAGGTTTTGAGTTTGTTACTAATCCAATTTATAAGAATAGAGCACAAGTTAATTCTGATATAATGATGTGTCAAAAAGCTAATCAACAATTTAATTGGAATGGTGAATTTGTATTTAAACCATTAGGTTCAATTAAAGATGAAAAAGTATTAGAAAAAGCTTATGTTGGTGAATATAGAGGGGTTAAAGGTGTATGTAGAAAATTAACTCCTGATGAGTGTGTTAGATTAATGGGATTCTCTAAAGATTTTGAATTTCCTGAAGAAGTTCCTGATATGGAAAGATATAGACAATCTGGTAATAGTATTGTAGTAAATATTTTTGAAAAGATTTTACCAAATTTAATTGATACTGGTGTTTTTGATGAAAAGTTAGTTATTAATAATCTTGTTCAACCTAAAATTAGACTCGCTACATTATTTAGTGGAATAGGTGCAATTGAACAAGCATTAATAAGAAATAAGACTCCATATGAAATTGCATTTGCTTGTGATAACGGAGATATTGAAGTTGAATATAATAGAGATGAAGTATTTGAAATTATAAAGAATATGGATGACAAAGTTTCAAAAAAGAAATATGTTGATGATTTATATTTCTCACAAACTAAAAAGAAGAACTATGTTAAAGAAAGTTATTTAGCTAATTATGGAGATAAGATAAACATTGATGATTTTCATCAAGATGTTAGATTGTTAGATGGAACTGATTATAGAGATAAAGTAGATTTATTAGTTGGAGGAAGTCCTTGCCAATCATTCTCAACCGTAGGTTTTAAAGGCGGACTTGAAGATGCTAGAGGTACTTTATTCTATGAATATGCAAGAATAGTTAAAGAAGTTAATCCTAAAGTATTTATATATGAAAACGTTAGAGGTCTTACTACTCACGATAAGGGGAAAACTTGGAAAGTAATTAGTGGAATATTTAAATCATTAAATTATAGAATAACTGAACCACAAATATTAAATGCTGCTGATTATGGAATACCTCAAAATCGTAGAAGAGTATTTGTAATTGGTATAAGAAATGATATTAATACATGCAATGATTTTACATATCCAGAACCAATTGATTTACCATTTAACTTAAAAGATGTTTTAGAATCTAATTGTGAATATGGTAACTATAAATATGATGATGAAGGTAAAATTAAATTAATTAAATCTGAATTTGATCCAAATAGAGTAGATGATAAATATGTATTATCTG
>JAEEJT010000169.1 GCA_016282055.1 Bacilli bacterium | reverse complement strand
TCTTTGAATCAATCATTTAGTTTTTTAGAAGGAATTGGTTTAGTTAAAGAATATACTTGTAAAAATGATAAGATTATAAAACTTATGCATCCATTATCTAAAAAAGGATTTTTAAATAATGTTATTTTAAAAACATATTTACAAAGCAAGATGGGTCCAATTGAATTAGATGATGAAAGTAAATATTTAGGATATGTTGATAAGACTTTAAGATTCGATGAAGTTTTTAAGACTGGTAACACTAATGTTGTTATTTCATCAAATGATGAAGTTACAACTGATAATATTAAGATTAAGAATACAAATTTTGATTATTTGGTTTTTAAAGTTTTAATTGAAAAGAAATTATCAACTGATTTAATTAACGACGATGATTTTAAGAACAATATATTAAAGATTAGTTATCAATATAATTTAAATGAAATTGAAATGCAAGAAGCTATTGAAAGAAATTTGGCTTATGATAATGATTTATCATATGATACAATTAGTAAATATGCTTTCTATGTATATCAAAATAAGACACCATCTAAGTTTGTTGGTTTTCAAGTTAAAGAACCTGTTAAGTATAAAAATGAACTTAATAGTGAAGATGAGAAACTTAAAAAACTTGTTGAGAGTAATTCAATAACACAAATGCTTGAGACTATTAGTGGTGGTAAAGCTGTTAATAGCGATATTAATAACTATACAAGATTAAAAGATCAAACTGGTTTAAGTGAAGGCGTTATTAATTTATTAATACTTAGACTTAATGAAGTTAAAGATGGTGAGAACTTAAATTATTCATATATAGAAAAAGTTTGTCGTAACTGGATTAAGGCAGGAGTAGTTGATACTACTAGTGCTATTAATTATCTAAATTCTTTAAAAGAAAAGAAGAATGGTAAAAAGAATAATGAACCTAAGTTTACTGATGTTAAAGATTTAGACCAACGCGAACTAACTGAAGAAGAGTTAAAAGAAGCAGAAAGACTTGGTAAGGAGTTATTAGGTAAATAATGGATATTATTGAATTATTACGTAAGAATGAACATATAAATAAGTTTATTAATGATAACAATTTATCAAGTGAAGATATACTTTCAAATTGTACTGAGTTAATAAAGTATGGTGATGCTATTAGTATTTGTAGTAAATGTGATGGTAAGAAATGTCTAAATGATAGTATTAATTCTATTCCTACTCTTACTATTGATAGTAATAAAAGAATTAGTATAGTTTATAGTGAGTGTCCTAAAGCATTAGCTAATAAAGTTGGTACATTTGAAGCTTATGAATTTACTGATTTAAATACTCAACTTGAGTTTAATCCTCAAAGATTACAATTATTAAAGAAACTGGATGAGTTTAAAAAAAATTATTTAAAGAATCCAAAAGGTATAAACAAGGGTATATATCTATATGGTAAATATGGTGTTGGAAAATCCTTATTCTTATATAGTTATGCTAAGAGTTTGGCTAGTAGTGGATGTAATGTATTCTTTGTATATTATCCTGAACTTGTTAGAGAAGTACAAAGTTCTTTTAATAATGGTACAACTGATAAACTTATTAGTAAACTTAAAAAATGTGATATCTTATTTTTAGATGATTTAGGTAGAGAAGCTAATAGTCAATATATTAGAGATGAAGTATTAGGACTTGTATTACAATATAGATGTGATAATAACCTTCCAATGTTTGCAACATCTAATTTGACATATGATTTATTACGTGATCATTTAGCTGATGCTAATAATAAAACTAGTATAAATAAGAGTAATGCTATCATTGAGAGAATGAAATATTTAATGACAGATTATGAGTTAATTGACAGGGATTATAGAAATAATTGATTTAATTTGTAAAAAGGTGTATAATATAGATACATTATATTAAAGTAATAGTCCTTTATATAAAACGAAGAAATGAACATGATTATTATAATGATACTTTTAGAGAGGTAGTGTTTGGTGAAAACTACTAGCAATTTATAATAGTTACTCTCATGGAGTGGCCCTAATTAAGCCCGTTTAACTCACGTTATAGAGTGATAAGAGCACATAAAATTTTATGTGAATTAAGGTGGTACCGCAGGTATTTTACTTGTCCTTTATTTATTTTAAATAAAGGACTTTTTTATTTAGGAGGTATTGTATGATTAAAATTACTTTAAAAGATAATAGTGTAATGGAAGTAAATGAAGGTAGCTTAATTATTGAAGTTGCTAAGATGATTAGTCCAAGTCTTGCTAAGAAAAGTTGTTGTGCTAAATTAAATGGTGAGCTTGTTGACTTAAAAGAAGAATTAAAAAATGATTGTAATCTAGAACTTGTTACATTCGATGATAAAGAAGCTATGGATGTTATTAATCATAGTTGTAGTCATTTAATGAGTCAAGCTGTTAAAAGATTATATAAAGGTACTTGTTGTGGAGTTGGTCCTAGTATTGAAGAAGGATTCTATTATGATTTAAGTATTCCTGCAACAATTACAATTGATGATTTTGGTAAAATCGAAGAAGAAATGAAGAAGATTGTTAAAGAGAATTTACCTATTAATCATAAAGAAGTTTCTAAAGCTGAAGCATTAGAAATGTTTAAAGATGATAAATATAAACAAGAATTAATTAATGCTATTGAAGGAGATACTTGTAAGATTTATACTCAAGGAGAATACGTTGATGTTTGTAGAGGACCTCATGTAATATCAACTGGTGTATTAAAATACTTTAAGTTATTAAATGTTGCTGGAGCATACTGGAGAGGAGATAGCAAGAATGAAATGTTAACTCGTATTTATGGTACATGTTTCCCAACAGAAGAAGGTTTAAAGAATCATTTAAATGATTTAGAAGAACGTAAGAAAAGAGATCATAGAAGACTTGGTAAAGATTTAGAGTTGTTTATGTTATCTGAATATGGTCCTGGTTTTCCTTTCTGGTTACCAAAAGGAATGACTTTAAAGAATACTTTAGTTGATTTCTGGACTAAGATTCATATTAAAGAAGGATATCAATTTATTCAAACTCCAATAATGTTAAATAGAGAATTATGGGAGACTAGTGGACACTGGTTTAACTATAAAGAAAACATGTATACATCTACTATTGATGAACAAGAATTTGCTATTAAACCTATGAACTGTCCAGGTGGAATGCTTGTTTATAAAAACTCTATTAGATCATATAAAGATTTTCCATTAAGACTTGGTGAATTAGGACTTGTTCATAGACATGAAGCAAGTGGAGCTTTAAATGGTTTATTTAGAGTTAGAACATTTACTCAAGATGATGCACATATCTTCATGACTGAAGATCAAATTTGTGATGAAATCAGTAATATCATTTTACTTTATAAGAAAGTATATGATGTATTTGATTTAAAATTCCACATTGAGTTAAGTACTAGACCACTTGATAAATTCATTGGTAAGATTGAAACTTGGGATGTTGCTGAAAAAGCATTAGCTGATGCTTGTAAAAAAGCAGGATTTGATTATATCTTAAATCCTGGTGATGGTGCTTTCTATGGACCAAAGCTTGATTTTAAATTAAGAGATTCTATGAATAGAATTTGGCAATGTGGTACTATCCAATTAGATATGAACTTACCTGAAAGATTTGATTTAACTTATATCAGTGAAGATGGAAGTAAGAAACGTCCTATTATGATTCATAGAGCCCTACTTGGTTCTTTAGAAAGATTCATTGGTATTTTAATTGAACATTATGCTGGTGCTTTCCCTACTTGGCTTGCTCCTGTTCAAGTTAAATTAATCCCTGTTAATAATAATTTCCATCTTGAATATACTAAAAAATTAGCTAATATGTTTAGTGATTTAAATATAAGATATGAAATTGATGATAGAGATGAAAAACTTGGATATAAGATTCGTGAAGCACAAACTAAGAAGATACCTTATCAATTAGTTTTAGGTGATAATGAAGTTAGAGATAATATGATTACTTATCGTAAGTATGGTGAACAAAAACAAACAACAGTTAGTTGTGATGAATTCATTAAATTAATTACTGATGAAATTAAAAATCTAGGTAAGTAATAATGAATGAGGAAACTAAATATCAAAGAAAATTAGTCGTTGGTTTAGTTGTAACTATAATATTATTTTTCTTTGGTTCTTCAATATTCTTTTATATGTTAGGTATACCATATGCTAAAGCAAATGGTATTACCTTAAAAGAATTAGTTATATATGTAACAGCTATTAATGAAAGTAAGCTTGATGTATTTAAAAATGATGCATTATTAATTGATAAGATTAAAACTTTCGTTGTAATAATTCAGATTGCTGGATATATTCCAATACTTATTTTTATGGTATGTATGTTTCATAAAGAATTATTTAATGATATTAAAGATTGTTTTAAACCTGAAAACTTTAGAAGAAATTTATGTATTGTAATCACATCTATTTGTGCAATACTTGTTATTTCTTATCTTTCAGATTTAATTCTTAAGGTATTAAAGATTGAAGAGTTAAGTTCAAATGAAGAGG
This sequence comes from Bacilli bacterium, assembly GCA_016282055.1. Lineage (GTDB taxonomy): Bacteria > Bacillota_I > Bacilli_A > ML615J-28 > CAG-698 > CAG-698. The sequence goes on along the minus strand of JAEEJT010000169.1, from coordinate 1,210 downwards.
GAATTAGGACATTAATGACTGGTAGTAGTTCTCTTGCAATGATTATTGCCATTGTTATTATAGGTCCAATTTGTGAAGAATTCTTATTTAGAAAACTATTCATTGATTTTGGTGAAAAGTGTTTAAATATGAAACCTGTTTTAGCTATTATTATCGGAACATTTGTATTCTCATTTATTCATGTTATGAGTGATATTAATAGTTATAAGTTTCTTCCATTTTATATTGCACTTAGCTTACCTTTGATATTATCATATCATTATGGTAAAAATAATATGTTTGTATCTTTATTAGTACATATCTTTAATAATTTGTTAACAGTATGGACTGTTCTTAGTTTGGGGTGAAGATTATGTTTCATAAGTTTTTATATAAGCACTATATAAAAAAAGCAAGAATATACTTATATAAAAATGATTTAGCAAAAGCGGCATTTTATTATGAGAAAGCATTTATACATATGAGATTATTAAATGATTTCTTTGATTATTGTGAAGTGTTAAATCGCCTTGACAGAGGAAAAGAAGTATTGTGTGACCTTGAAGAGATTGATAATCAATATGGTGATAAGACTTGGGGTGCTAGTTATTTTCTAGCAAGAATTTATGAAAAGATTGATATTCAAAAATGTAAATCTTATTTATTAAGTATTCTTGATAGAGGATTTAAAGATGCTAGTGTTTATTACTATTTGTCTAATGTTTATATGTACTTAAATGATGATGAGAATGAACTAAAGTATGCTTTAATGTTATATGATTTGGATAAAGAGAGTGTTGATGCTAATTATAAGCTTGCAAGTATTTATGTATATCTTGAGGATTATGATAAGGCTTATCCTTATGCATTAAAAGCATATGAAAATAGTAATAGAAGTTATGAATTAACATATTTTCTTTTAGCTAGATGTTATCAACATCAACATAAAAAGAATGATGCTTTAGATTTATATAAAAAAGCTGAAGTATGTGATGCTTGTAATAAATATCTATTATATTATAATATGGCTTTGTTATATGGTGATGAGTTTTTAGACTTTAGTAAGGCAATTGAATATTGTCGTAAAGCTATTAGTATTGATAGTAAAGATGGATCTTGTTGGTATAATCTTGGATGTTTTTACGCTGAAGATGGTAATTTAAAAGATGCTTACGAATGCTTTTTTATTGCTATAGGATTAGATAATAATTTATATGATTTTCTATTAAAG
>JAEEJT010000168.1 GCA_016282055.1 Bacilli bacterium | reverse complement strand
TTCATCAATAGTAGCTCCACCCATCATTCTATCACCAAGATAGAATACAGCAGCTTGACCAGGAGTTACTGATTTAAACATACATGGATAATTTACTTCTAGTGTATCTAAATCTATAAGTTTAATTGTACAAGGAATATCTTTACTTCTATATCTTAATTTTACTTGCATTTCATATACTTTTCCTAATTCAAGTTTAGATGCAATCCAGTTAATACCAGAACAAATACATTTATTCGAATATAAATACTTAGGATCACTATTTCTTTCAACAAGTAAAACATTACGATTTATATCTTTTCCAATAACAAACCAAGGATCTCCTTCTCCACCTAAACCAAGACCATGACGTTGACCAATTGTATAATACATTAATCCATCATGCTTACCAACAACTGTTCCATCCATAGTTTCCATATTTCCAGGTTGAGCAGGTAAATAGTTTTCTAAAAACTTTTTAAAGTTTCTTTCACCAATAAAACAAACTCCAGTTGAATCCTTTTTCTTTGCAATTGTTAAATTATGTTCAAGGGCTATTTTTCTAACCTCTGGTTTTGTTAAATGACCAATTGGAAATAATGCTTTTTCAAGTTGTTTTAAAGAAAGTTGACTTAAAAAGTATGTTTGATCTTTATTACTATCAACCCCTTTATAAACCTCAAGTGGATTATGATTAATACGAGCATAATGTCCCATAGCAATATAATCAAATCCCATTTCCATTGCTTTATCTAAAAAACATTTAAACTTAATTTCTTTATTACATAAAATATCAGGATTAGGAGTTCTAAACTTCTTATATTCACTTAAAAAATAACTAAATACATGATCCCAATATTCACTAACAAAATCAATTCTATGAAGTTTTATACCAAGTTCATTTGCTGTTTGTAAGGCATCCATGTAATCTTTCTCTTGAGGGCAAACATCATCCATAGTATGAGGATTACCTAAAACATCATTATTAATAGATGAATCCCAATTACGCATGAACATACCTTCAACTTCGTATCCTGCTTCTTTTAATAGAATAACAGAAACAGCACTATCAACTCCACCACTTAACCCAACAACAACTCTTTTTTTATTATTTTCCATATCATCACCTCATAGATGCTTTAATTTCTAAGATAACATCTCTTATAACCATAGCATCTTCGAAATTTAATTTCTTAGCTTCATCTTTCATCTTAACTTCAAGTCTTGCAACTAAAGCTTTCTTTTCAAGATTACTCATATTATTAAAATCTTTGTAATCAACGTTAATCTTCTTATCATGAACTTCAATTGTATTAACTAAAGCCTCACCAATCTCTTTATAAATAGTTTTTGGTGTTATATTATGTAACACATTATAATCATTTTGGATTTTACGACGTCTATTAGTTTCATTGATAGCATACTCCATAGATTTAGTCATATTATCAGCATACATTATAACCTTACCATTACTATTTCTAGCAGCTCTACCTATAATTTGAATTAGACTCGTAGAACTTCTTAAGAATCCTTCTTTATCACTATCAAGTATAGCAATTAAACTAACCTCAGGTATATCAAGACCTTCTCTAAGTAAATTAATACCAACTAAACAATCATACTTTCCACTTCTTAAATCTCTAATAACTTCAAGACGTTCTAGAGATTTAATTTCAGAATGTAGGTAGTTAGCTTTAATATCTAAATCTTGTAAATATTTAGTTAAATCTTCACTCATCTTAATAGTTAAAGTAAGAATTAATACTCTCTCACCTTTAGCTTTTCTAATACGTATTTCTTTAACCAAATCATCTATTTGACCCTTTATAGGTCTAACAAAAATCTCAGGATCTAATAAACCAGTTGGACGAATGATTTGTTCAACTATTTCGCTATTTTTTGTCTCATATTCGCCCGGTGTTGCACTAACATATATTACTTGTCTAATTCTTCGTACAAACTCATCAAACATTAAAGGACGATTATCAAGGGCACTTGGTAATCTAAACCCATTATCAACAAGACTCATTTTTCTAGCTCTATCACCATTATACATACCTCTAACTTGAGGAAGTGTTACATGTGATTCATCAATCACAAGTAAATAATCATCACCAAAGAAATCCATTAAAGTATATGGAGTTTCTCCCTCATTTTTTAGATTCAAATGACGACTATAGTTTTCAATACCACTACAATATCCAACTTCTTCCATCATCTCAATATCATATAATGTTCTTTTTTTAATCCTGTCAGCTTCAACTAACATATTCTTGTCATTAAAATATTTGATTCTTTCATCAAGTTCAGCCCTAATTCTTCTAATAGCTTCATTCTTCTTTTCATCACTAACATTAAATAATGTAGCCGGAAATATAGCATAAACCTTTTTAGCTTCAATAGTTTTAAAATTCAATTTATCAAATATTTTAATACTTTCAATCTCATCATCGAAAAAACTTATTCTAACTCCACTATCCTTTAAGTTAGTTGGAAATATCTCAACAATATCCCCTCTAACTCTAAAAGTACCTCTATCAATGCTAACATCATTTCTAGTATATTGCATATTAATAAGCTTTAATAATAAATCATTAAGTTTAATCTTCATCCCCTCTTTAAAAACAAACATATTGTTTTTATAATCATCAGGGTCACCTATTCCATATATACAACTAACACTAGCAACCACAATAACATCATCACAACTTAACAAACTACTAACAGCACTATGTCTTAAATGATCAATATCATCGTTAATACTAGCATCTTTTTCAATGTACAAATCCTTACTACTAACATATGCTTCAGGTTGATAATAATCATAATAACTAATAAAAAACTCAACGTGATTATTAGGAAAGAATGATTTCAACTCAGCATATAGTTGTCCTGCTAAAGTTTTATTATGAGCCAAGACTAAAGTCTTTTTATTAGTATTCTTAATAACATTGGCAATAGTAAAAGTCTTACCAGTACCAGTAGCACCAAGTAAAGTTTGACTATATATACCACAATTAACATTTTCAGTTAACTCTTTAATGGCATTAATTTGATCACCATAAGGCTCATACTTACTAACTAATTCAAAGCTCATAATACTCCTTTCTATTTATGATATTTCATATTATTTAAAATAGATAATGCTCTATAAGTTTGTTCTAAAAATATAACTCTCATTAATTGATGAGGAAAAGTCATCTTAGAAAAAGAAAGCTTATAATCACTTCTTTCTTTAATACTTTCATGTAGTCCATCACTACTACCAATTACAAAAGTCAATTTTTTATTACTAAAAGAATAATGTTTATCAATAAATTCACTAAACTCTACACTTGTAAACTCTTTACCTAGTCTTTCAAGTGTTACAACATAATCATCACTATTAATATTAGATAATATAAGTTTACTCTCTTCAATTAAATTTTTATTAGTATCATTTGTTGTAAACTCTTTTAATTCAATAATTTTTAAATTAGCCATTGGCTTAATTCTTTTACTATATTCACTAATAGCTTCATTTAAAAAACTCTCTTTAATTTTACCAATACATATTAATTTAACATCAATCATATCTCAATAACCTTTAATGCTTCATATTGACTAGAAACTAAAAAATTAGTTCTATTAGAAAGTTTACTTATAATCTCATCTTCTAAACAAGATAAATTATTACAATCTTCACTAATATGACCAAGAATAACATTTTTAGTTTTCCCATTTAATACTTCATTTAATAAATCATAACAAGCTTTATTAGACATATGTCCTTCAGTTGATAATATTCTATTAATCAAAAAATAATCACGATTACTATCCATTAACATTTCAATGTTATGATTAGCTTCAATTAATAAACAATCAAGATCACTTAATAATGATTTATATTGAAGTGGAAAAAATCCTGTATCAGTAAAACAACCAAACTTTTTATCACCACACTCAATAATATAACCAAATATATTACTACAATCATGAGATAACTCTAAAGTATAACAATTACAATCACCAATATGATAACAACTATCCTTTTCAATAAAACCAATGTTCATATCACTAATTTCTTCTCTTAACTCTTCTTTTAAAGCAAGAAAAGTATTTTTATGAATATAAAGATTAGCATTACTTTTTTTCAAAAATGTCTTTAAAAAAGCAACATGATCAGAATGTTCATGAGTAATCAAAATATCAGTAACCTTACTAAAATCAATACCACATCTACTTGTTGCATTTTTATAACTTATTCCACAATCTATTAATATTCTAGTTTTTTCAGTTTCAATATATGTCATATTACCTTTAGAACCACTAGAAACAACACATACTTTCATAAATATATACCCTCTTATATATTAATAATTATACAATAAAATCACAATTTTTACAATAAACAGAAGTCAAATAAAAAACCTAATCATATAAATGATTAGGTTTAACTATTTATTTTAAATAACTCTTAGAAATGCTAGACATATAAGTCTTGAATGTATAATCTAAATATAAATCAATATATTTACTTACATTATCAAAACTAAAGCTTCCAGTAGTTGTATAACTATCACTACTTAATAATGCTTTAATATCATTATAGCATTGACAAGTATAATAGTAATCACCAACAACTACTTCAGCATATGGAGAATAATATGTTGTAATAGCAGTCTTAATGTTACCACTAACACTATTACCACAAACATAATCTCTAATTTCAGAAAGAGTTGGAAGATATCTACCATTTCCTAAATCAGTTAAAGAATTTGATTTAGTATTGAAATATAAATGATATCCATATACAGTAGTAATAACATCACTAATTGTTAATCTATCATATACTTTATCAGTCATATCTTTATCATAAATAGCTTTAACAGCAGCATCAAATGATTCAACCATCTTACCATTCTTAAATGATCCTAAATCTTCGAATTTAACATATAAACCTAAGTTCTTATAATAAGATAAGTTAATAGATTTATTATCACCATATGTTAAAGTTTGTAATTCTTTGTTAGAAGTATCATTTGTATCATATGGAGCAGTTTGATAAGCTTTAACTAATTTCTTTAAACGAGCCTCATAAGTACCAGTTGTAGAATTGAAATAATCTTTTACTTCAAGTAATAAATTATTTGCAGCTTCTTTTTGTTCTTCAGTCCAATCTTTTGGATCAACTGCGTTCTTACCATCAACGTAATCAATATTATTCTTATATGAATTAACTAATAAATGCATACCGCTAACATCAAAATAATTAGCAATATCTTCATCCATATTAGCCTTTAAAGCAATCCATAAATTACTATTAGTAGCATCTTCTAAAGACATATTAAATTGATGATCAACTTTAGAAGCACTATCTTCAGTTGCTGGAATAGTAACATCTTTATAATTTACAAGATAGTTACTTTCTTTCTTAATATCTTGTAAAATAGTTTCAACTAATAAAGCAGTTTTGAATTCTTCTTCAGTAGAAACACCATAATTAATTTCTAAGTATGTTGTATAACTCATAGAAGATTTATCATAACCATATTCTTTATAGTCACCATTATTAAAGTTTTTCTTTTCTTCTTTAACTTTTTCATCTAATTCACTAGATAAATCTTTATCATTCCAAGTATTAGTTGCATAGTTATAATATTTATTTAAATTACTATTAACAACTAATCTCTTGTTATTTAATAATTCAAGAGTAGCACCAGCACCGAAATTCTTTTCCATTTCTTCGAATACTTGTTCACAAGTGTATTCAACACCATTGCATTTACCAACAACATTTGAACTTTCTTCATTAGTCTTTTCAAAGTCAACACTGAATTGACTAACAATCTTGCCATATCCATTTTCAATTACAGCATCATAAATAACGATACCTTTAGATTTTCTTAATTCACTAACTTTAGTTGAAATATATGTAGAAGTAAGTTTACCATCAACAAGTTCATCATAAACAGATGTGTTATAACTATTCTTACTAGCTTCATCTAAATCAGAATACTTAGTGTATAAAGTAGAACCTAAATTTAAGATATATGCATAATAACTTCCATTACCCATACATAAGCAAGTATTAGTATACCAATTTTCAGTAACTGCTTTTGTAGCATCATAAGTTTCCATATCATTTAACTTGCTAACAATAGCACTATTTAAATCACTTTCATCAAATTTTAAATCATCACTAGCTAAAGAATTAATTTTCTTATAACCATAGCAAGAATTATACAAATCAATGAATTTTGATGCTATTTGTTCACTTGTTAAAGAAGCACCTAATGACTTCCATTCACCAGTTGATGTTACTTCAACACCAATTTGAGCTAAAGCATCTTGAGCTTGAAGTAAAGTTGGGAATGTAACAACTATACAATTATATTTATTAGTATTAGCTTTATTATATAAAGTTTCATAATTTTCATCTGTGAAATAAGGAGTAGTTTGAGGATTCTCAGCTTTCTTCTTTTCATCATCAGATAAAGCATTATATTTTTCATATGCTTCATTTGTATCAGCAATTTCTTTTAATAATACTTCTTTAGCATATGCTTTTTCAGCTAAAGTCATGCGATAATTTTGTTTAATTTTAGCATCATAAATATCAGTAGCATTGATGCCAAAACCAGTATAAACACTATTTAAAAATTCAGTAACTTTTGTTGCTTTTTCTTCATTAGTTAATGAATCAAAATCATCACCATAAACATCTTTATCAATTAAATTCTTAATATCATCATCACTTACATTATTAACATATGTTGCAAGTAAGTCTTTTTCAATTAAATTTACTAATGCAGTAGCACCATAATCTTTCTTTAAGAAAGTATATAATTCACCACGAGTAACATTATAAGTAAAATCTCCTTCTTTTAAAGATACATAAACACTTGTTGTATCATTTAAAGTTGGGTTCTTTTTATTATGATCATGTTTACAACCATCACAAGCAAATAGTGCTACAGTACAAATAAATATTAATAAAAATCTAGAAATTTTCTTAATCATATTTTACCTCCCTATTTACTCTTTTTTTCACTCTTATTTAATATCATACTAGTGATATCAAATAAACTAACATTATCATATTCTAAATGAGTTAAATTCTTTTTACTAACCATCTTACCATTAACAGTAATCATCTTTTGAAGTTCAGATGTTTCATGATTATTTCCTAAAGTAATCTTATCTAACATACTTAAAATATCATTTTGTTGTAATAGAGCAGAGAAGTAACTTCCAGTTAATTCATCAACAATAGTTTGATAATAATCAGTAATAGCAGTTGATGCTTCACTACATAAATTTTCTTTTAATTCTTCAATCTTTTCACTATCTTTTTCACTATCATATGAATTAAT
>JAEEJT010000167.1 GCA_016282055.1 Bacilli bacterium | reverse complement strand
TATGACAAAAGAAAAGATAAATATATTTATATAAAGAATCTAAGTGAATTCGATACACTTCAGCAATATTATATAACTGAAGAACAGTATAGAAATTATTCATTTATATTGAAATATGATAATGATATATAAAATTATATAATAATCTGGCCTTTTATAGGGCCATATTTTATTTTATTTTGACATTTTTATATACAAAGAAAAAATAACTTCTATATAGGAGATAATATTATGTTTAAAAACAAACTTCCTGTATTATCACGTATAAATCCGGATACACGTGATAATGATTTTATTCCGATTACAGAATTAAAAGAATTTGATAAGAAAATTGATGAAATTGTAAAATTATTCAATTCAATTGAAACATCTAGTGAAAGTGGAAATATTGCTCAGCAATTAAAAGATATTTAATCTACTATGGTTGATGCCTTAATACTCGATGATAAAGGTAATATTGTTGGGTATAAAACCGATGATGATGGTAATCCAATTTATGGCGAATATGATATTAAATCTATGTTATCCAAACTTGAAGATTACTATAATCAATTTATTGTATTATTGGGTAATGATCCACAAGCAGATAACTGGAAAGCAGATTTAAATAGATATTTTACAGAAGCTATTGGAGGTCTTAATAATAAGATTAATTCTATTTTTAAGAACTCTATAAATATGTCTGCTCTTGAAACAAAAGAGAATGATAAAATCAATTATGTATTGAATGATGCTAAGAGATTAACATCTGGTTCAATAATGCGTTTAAATCCAGATACATCAACGTATACAAGAAATATTAATATTCGTATTACTAATCCTGGAGAAGAAAATGTTATTTTTGATGTTATTGAAGCTGTAAAAGATTCTTTAGTTATGAATCTTAAACTTCAAAATGGAACAATGTATTTCGATTTTAATATTGTAATTGATAAAGGCAAGATATTTATTTCTAATGAAAGAGTTCTTCCAGAAGAAGTTATTAAGATTAAAAATGGATATTTTATCAAGATTTATAAATATTATAAAGAATATTCTGAAAATGCTCATTATGTATTTACATTCATAGCTCCTGTTGCTGATATTTATGGATTTGAAATTACAGGTATTCTTGTTTCTGCTTTTGAATTTAACAATTCTAGTTTAAATGTAAAAGACCATAATAAATATTATAAATATTTATTAGTTGAAGATTCTGAACCTAAATATAATGAAACTTATTATATTAAAGAAATTGATCCATCTGTAGAAAATGGAAAAATTTCTTATATTCCTGTTGAAAAATTAACAAGTTTTGAAGAAGGAAAAGAATATTATACAAGAGAAAGACAATTCTTTAAATTAAAAGAATGGGATATATTTAACTATGAATATGATGGTAATATTTCAACAGATGGATATCTTAAATCTAGTGAAGATCAAGTTGTAGTTGAAAAAGCTAAATATAATAAAGATATCAAAATGATTGATGTTGCTATTGAAAACGATGAAATTATAAATAAAGATCTTATTGATTATAAAAAACATATTATTTCTAATACACAAACGTGGAATCCTGATGATTCTGTTCGTATTGTTCATAGAAAAAATGAGAAAAATAAGTTTGAACTTCTTGGAAAAGGTCCATATAAACCTACAAATAAAGATATTATGGCTTTTGGTGAAGTTATATTTGAAAAATATGATCTTGCACCAGGTGAAATTATATCTTTAAATGATTGTGTAGTTGATGGATATGAAAGACAATTAAGAGAAGGATTAGTTGATACAATTTCATTTATTAGTAAAGAATATACTAAAGATGATTTTAAAAATGGTGATATTAAATTTGTAGATAGAGTAGATTTTAGAGGGGAAGATATTTCTAAATTAGTCAATAAGTATATTATGGATAATATTGCTTTTGTTGACAAAATAAAAATCAAAATGTATATTGGTAATGGAAATGGTAATTTAATTTATTTTTATTTATTCCCAGATGGTTGTGATTATGATATACTCTCAACTAAAAAAAGTAAATACCAATTTTATTCATTTGCATTAAATCTTTCTGAATATAAAATATCAGTATTAACATTTGTTAGACCAGAAATAAAAAATGAAAAAACAAATAAAATAAAATTAAATGCATGTTTATATGATAATAAAAATTTATTTAATAATAGTATTTTATATCATTTTTTTACTTCAGATAATCTTTTAATATGTTGTACATACACCAATATGTATTATAGTGAAGATGATGGTAAAACTTGGATTCAATGTTATTTAACCACTGGTAATACTACATATGGGTGTAAAGTTAATAAAATCGTATATTTGGAAAATGGTAAATTATTAGCTTGTAGTGATGGAAATACAAAAAAAGGATTTTTTTATAGTGATGATGGTAAAACATGGGAGTATTTTAAAACAGATATTGGAATAACCGACATAGTAATTTTAAATAAATTAAATATGTTAATAGGTTTTTGTGGAAGTCTTTATGTATATACAAATAATGATATTAATGGCGATAAAACTTCTTGGACAAAAAAAGAATTAGAATCTGATATGCCAAAAATTGAATCAGCCATAGTGACTCAAAATGGTAATTTAATAGGAAAAACACGTAATGATGGAGTTCATTATAGCGATGATGGTGGAGAAACATGGATAAATAAAATTGGAAGTAAAAAAACTACAATTTTTATTAAAATGTTAACAAATGGTGTATTAATAGCTAGTATTGATAAAGTTGGATTGTATAGAAGTGAAGATAATGGTGAAACTTGGACCAAATGTTCTGGTTATATTGGTGATGAAAATAAAGATATTATAGAATCATCAACTAATATATTGATAACTGGTGGAAATAGTGGTGGTTCTTGGAAGTTATCTTATAGTGAAGATAATGGTAAAACATGGAAATTGTGTACAGGTCAATATCGTATTAATAGATTCGTAAAGGTTAATAATATATTATATGCTTCAACTTATAATCGTTCGAATAACAGTATTGAAGGTATAATTTATAGTGAAGATAATGGTATAACTTGGAAGCAAAGTAATATAAAAAAAGGAAAATTTGATTATTTAATAGTAGCTAAAAATAATTCATTGATAATATCTACTGATTATTATGTAAATAGCAATGAATTTAAAACATATTATACGGAATATTTGTTTGAATATAAATATATTACAAAAATTCAATCTCTTCCAAATGAAAGCGTAGTTCGTAATTTAAATGAAAAATATGGTCATAATGGATATACATTTGCTGATATTCAAAATGAAAAACTCATATATTCCACACTTGATAAAACATTTGTTAAATGTCAAGCAGATAATGATAAACTTTTTAATTATCAATTTAATAAATCGATGGGCGATAAAGTTATCGGTGTTGATCAAATTAATAATGAAATTGATCCTGAAACAAATGAGCTTATTAATGAAAATGTTGTATTTGATAAGCGATATAATATATCTACAATAAATAAAGGTGTAGATACTGATACTATTATTTCATTTATTACAGATTCTATTTATATTAATAAAAATCGCACCCTTTCATATTATAATGAATGGTCATCTAATATTGAAACTATTTTCGATGAAGATAATAGAATTTATCTTGATTATGGATTTGAAACAGATGATGGTGTATTTGTAGTTGGTAAAAATCAAGGTAAAGATATTGTTTGTTTTGCTCCTTGGCCAATAGATAGTAAATATCTTGAATTTACAGTTGGATTTAGAGCAGATAATATAGATTATCTTAAACCATACAATAATGAAATCATTATTTCATCATACAATACTGAAGATGATGGTATACGATGGAAATTTAATAGAGAAACTTTATCATTTGAATCTGATACAGTTGTAAATGGAAATAATATACCTTCTTTCAATAATGTATATGAAATAGAAGGTTCTCTTTATATTATTAATGGTACAGGAAAACGAAAGTTAAATGAATCTTATCAAGGTTTATATAAATTGTTTAAATCTGCTGCAAATGATATAAATAAAGGATTTTTTGTTACTGAATTAGTTGATAATTTCTCTTTAGATATTGTAGATGCAAAAACAATTTATAATATTCCTATGATTAAACTTTATGAACATAATAGAGAAATGTATTTGTTCATCATAAACAGTTTAAATATTGATGGAAATATTAAAGTAGTATTTAAATTATATGAATATTATGGGTATGGTACATTATATGAAACAGAATATAATTCGATAACAGAAGATACTGTAGATTTAGAAAATGATTTCAAATATAATGCTACTATTATCAATACACCATTGTGTAAAGCTATAAATAGTATATTGAAATCAGAATATAATAAATTGGTGGAATCATTAGATCCTAATGAATTGGATCCTGATTATTCAATAATCACACAATCTATCAATGAATGTTTTGATAATATGAATCTTAATTCTTCTGAAGATATTGTTAATAATCCTAATTTACTACATGAAAAATTCTATTTTGATAAAGAAAATTCATATATTAAACATTCTTCAGATAATATTACAAATCAAGAAGATGAAAAATTTATTCTTTCATCTAAAAATATTGCTATAGGTACAACTATTAAAACTAATAAATCTAATATTGTAATTAATTTATCTAAAGATTGTAAAATAGCAGTTTATGATAGTGTATATGAACATCTTAAAACTGTAAGTTTAAGTTATGATGTAAGTCTTAATGGTAAAAAATCTATAGTAAAATTAGATCCAGAGCATTTTAAATTTGATAATGTGTTTATTGGTTCTGAAAATAGTAATAATTTTATTTATGTAGTTGTATATGGAACTTTCCCAGAAATTTCAATAAATTCAAATGATGAATTAGAATTTAATTATAATACTGAAGAAACTTATAAATTATTCTCTATTGATGTGAATAAAGTTATAAATGCTGAAAATGATGTATTAAAAGCAACATTAGAAAGTAATTTTATTTATGATGAAAATAGTTTTATTGATAATGATATTATTAAATATATTAAAGAAAAAAAATCTCAAGCTATTAAAAATATTTTAGGATTAGATGATGAAAATGAATTACAATTTATTGATATATTGAATGGAATAAGATACGAAAATACAAACTCTTTAGTTTTCTGGAATACAACTAGTGGTAGTCTTGATTTTGTAACTAAAATAAATATAAGAAATAAATACAAGACTATGATTGTAAAAAATAATAAAGTTGTTGAACCAATGGATTTGATTTTGTGTGAAAAAGAAAATCTTGAAATTAAAGATATAAAACTGGATAATGTTTCAGAAAATAATGATAATTATGGTAAAATATGGACTCAAAGTAATTTAACTAGTGATAATTTTTATTGTATAACATTAGCTCAAGATGGTACATTAGTAGCTGGTAGTGGTAGTAATAATGGTATTTATTATAGCCCAGATAATGGTAAAACATGGACTCAAAGTAATATAATTAGTAGTAGTTTTAATTGTATAACATTAGCTAAAGATGGAATATTAGTAAGTGGTGGTATTAATGGTATTTATTATAGCACAGATAATGGTAAAACTTGGATTCAAAGTAATATAATTGGTACTACTATTCTATGTATAACATTAGCTCAAGATGGAACATTAGTAACTGGTTGTTATACAGATTATAAAGGTTTATTTTATAGTACAGATAATGGTAAAACATGGACTAGAAGTAATCTTGGAACTACTTATATTCGTTGTATAGCATTAGCTCAAGATGGTACATTAGTAGCTGGTAGTTGTATTAATACAGGTATTTATTATTCAGCTTTTTTTAATAGTGTAATAGTAAATCCAGCTATTGGAAATTATAAAAATAAACTTCCAATTCCATATGGAAAACATTCAGTTGAATTTGTAGATAAATCTGATAAAGATAAATTACGAAATACTGCTTATGTAAAAGATGGTTTGATAGTAGATAATAAATTTGTCAATGAAGATAAAGAATTTTTTACAGTACACACTAATAAAAAAGAAGAAAAAAATGTAATAATTCTTGCTGGTAGTTTAGTATATCCTATCGATAACGGTATTTATTATAGTGAAGATAATGGTAAAACTTGGACTCCAAATAATTTAACTAATATTAAAATTGAATGTATAACATTAGTTCAAGATGGAATATTAGTAGCAGGTAGTAATGATAATAGTGGTATTTATTATAGTGAAGATAATGGTAAAACATGGACTCCGAGTAATTTAACTACTAATAGCTTTCATTGTATAACATTAGTTCAAGATGGAATATTAGTAGCAGGTAGTAATGATAACGGTATTTATTATAGTGAAAATAATGGTAAAACTTGGATACAAAGTAAGTTAACTAATGGTGATTTTGCATGTATAACTTTAGCTAAAGATGGTACATTAGTAGCTGGTAATAATAATAATAGTGGTAATAATAAAGCTATTTATTATAGTAAAGATAATGGTAAAACTTGGAATGAAAGTGATATAATTGGTGATACTATCCGTTGTATAACTTTAGCTAAAGATGGTACATTAGTAGCTGGTAGTTTTTCTGGTTATGGTTTTTATTATAGTGAAGATAATGGTAAAACATGGAATAAAAGTAATTTGACTACCAATGTTATTTATTGTATAACTTTAGCTAAAGACGGTACATTAGTAGCTGGTAGTGTTTCTAGAGGCATTTATTATAGTGAAGATAATGGTAAAACATGGATTCAAAGTAAGTTAACTAATGGTGGTTTTGCATGTATAACATTAGCTAAAGATGGTTCATTAGTAGCTGGTGGTATTTCTGGTGGCTTTTATTATAGTGAAGATAATGGTAAAACATGGAATAAAAGTAATTTATTTGTTGGTGGTTTTAGATGTATAACTTTAACTCAAGATGGTACATTAGTAGCTGGTGGTAATAATGATAACGGTATTTATTATAGTGAAGATAATGGTAAAACTTGGACACAAAGTAATATAACTAGATATGCTTTTGAATGTATAACATTATCAAAAAAAATAGTTAAAAATCCATTTGTAACAGAAACATCGATTGGTACTATTAAATATAACGAAATTATAAAACTTATTTCTCAAAATAAGTTA
>JAEEJT010000166.1 GCA_016282055.1 Bacilli bacterium | reverse complement strand
GAAAAAAAATATTTATGGGAGCATATTGCTCACATTAATTTATATTACTATAGATTTAACATTTACCGGTTTTGATAAATCACCAAAATCTTTACTAAATTGCTCAATTCCTTTTTCATCTTTGTATTTTGCTACATTGTAGATAATATTGATTTCACTAAATAAACATCTATAATCTTTAAAAAGTTCTTTATACCATTTTAAACCTTCTTCAGATTCTATATCTGTTGCATCATTATCATAATCGGCAAAAATATTTATTTTAGCATTAAGAAATCCAGTCATTTTAAGAATTTGATTTAAAACTCTTTTATATGCTGCTCTTGTACCTATTGCTACAAATACATTATCATAATTTTCATTTAAGAAAAATAATTCTTTTGCACCAATAATATCATAATTTCCTTCAGCCATATTAATTACAGGTTCACTTGCTAATAAATCTACAGGAATATCAGGCATATACATATATGGATTACCAATATTTTTGTTAATCACATGAACCATATATCTTTTATTTTTAAGTTTTTCAGAGTTAATATTTCTAAGGTTAATTTTATTATTATCAACCGATAACATTCCAACAAAATGATTTGTAAATTCATTTCCAAGATATTTCAAATAATTTCTTTTTCTTTCATAATCTTTATCTTTTGGATCAAGATTACTAAAAAGATTTAAATTGTTAACTTGATATAAATCTTTAAAATTAACAACTATTTTATATTTCTTTATATCTTGAATTGTTACTTTTCTTCCAAATCTTTTAGAAAGATAATCTATTTTAAATTTATCTTCTGGTCTAATAAAATCTGGAATTTTTATATTAAGTTTTTCCATTTTTGTTACAGGATTAACTGTTTTAATATTTTCTCTATGAAATTTCATTGATTCAAGTGTATCTTTATCAACTTCTATTCCAAGAGTTTTAAAGAATTTAGGACCAACTAATCCATGAAACAAACAGTGTTTACACTCATATCCTAATAATTTCTTTCCTTGTTCCTGTAATATTCTTTTATGTATTCCTACATAACATTTAGCTTTAGGATTTTTACAAACAGGACAAACAATTCTAATTTGATCTTGTCCTGCTGACAATGAACCTGGTAACTCTAATAAACGTTTAAGAATTAATTCATATTTTTCCATAATGATTACTATTCCCTATATCATATTATTATCAGGGTTATAATATATAATCATTTACTATTTTTTCGTATGATATATTCTTCATTTACAAGACATTCATTTATAGTTGAAAGATTAGGAAGTAAAACATAATCAAAATCATGAAATTCTGAAAAATCTTCACAACTATTAACTTTAAGAATAATATACCATAAATTTGGTGTACCATATTTATTAGTAGATAAAGCTTCAGGTCTATATCTATAGATTATATTTTCTTCTTTAGTCATATAAAATTTTGTACAAGAATTCTTTATTTTATTAAAATATTTATTTAATAAAAGATTATCAAATAAAATGATATTGTTTGTAGATTTTTCATAATATTTAACTTCATCACTTGTATATGTATCTTTAAATGAACAAAATTCAATATCATTAGTAGATTTCATTTGCTCAAGAATAGTAGTACTAAAACTACTAGGATTAGAACTTACATCAGCAAATTTCACAATACTATCTCCTTATTTTTAAGATGCCATGATTTTTGTAGTTGCACCACCAGCAGCAAATGCTGCAACAGCAGATGAAGCAGAACCACCGCCACTAGGATACATATCGGCTGCTGAAGCAATTTGAGCCAAACATGCCATTAATTGAGGGAATTTTGCAACTGGAACACCAGCTGGATCGGTCTGTAATGTCATTTTTCCACCTGATCCAGAAATACCATTAACAGGTTGAACAGGACTATTAATATCTGGAACTTGACCAATAACAAATTCTGGGAAAATTACTTGACCATTTAAACCGATAAGATCAGCAACAGAATGATAAGTTGATTCATTTATTTCCATAGAAGTTCCAGTATGTTCTTCATTTTCAACATTCCATTTACCAGAATCAGATGTTTGTTGGAAATTGTCATATTCACAAGTAACATCAGAACCTTTTGAATTAATAGTACTACATTCTATTTCCATTGTATCAGCTTTAACAGTAATTTTTGTTTCAGCTTTTATGTTCATTGTATCACAATTCATATTAATAACATCAGCATTTTGTTCAACAGTTGTACCAGATGTTTTTGTTGTAATAGAATCTTTTTGTGTATCCAATAACCAAGAACGTTGTTGATTATCTGTTATTGTAATTTGGCCATTTTCTGCATCCATACCAACTGTTTGAGCACATGCTTCACCATTTTTCTTTGAAGTTGATAAAATAATTACTTTTGCTTTAGAATCCATTTTGAAAAAATAAGTATTATCTTCATCTAATGCTGTATTTTCTTTTGGATTAGCTGGTACAGCCATTTGTAAAACATCAACCGATCGTTGACCAAGACGGTTTATACTATATGGCAAAAATGCTAATGTTTTAATATCATTATCAACCACTGTTACAATAACTTTATCACCTTTTGTATATAAAGGCATAGATTGATTCTGATTTAAGAAAGGACGTACTTGAATATAATTCTTTATCATTACAGAACTATTCCAAAATGATTTATTAGCATTTAAACATTTATTACCTTTTATATTTACACTGAATTCTTCTGCTTTTACATTATTTCCAAAATCATAACCTAACATAAGTTTAGGAATATATAAACCTAAAACTGGTTTATTATTTTCAACAGGTTTTATTACAATACCTACTGTATCACGATTTCTATCTGAACCTAAACCTATTTTATTTTTATGAGTATCAATAATAGTCATATTTTCTCCTTAAATAGGTATATAATTTTGTCAAAGGATCAAACTTTATTTCAAATAAAAAAATAGAGGAGGTAAAAACCTCCTCTATTAATTGTTTTAAAAATGACTATTCATCATCTCTAAATGGATCAAATGGTAAATATGGAACACTATCCAATTTTGGCATGTTATCACCACCATCTGGTCCAAAACTAAATGTTTCCTTAATCGTTTCTACATTAGAAATAGCTGCAGGATAAACATTTATTTCAATCTTATAATCATCATTTAATTCTTGTATCATTAATATCTTAGAAATTAACTGATTGAAATCAGATTGATTTATTTTATCTATAGATCCTAATACTAAAGTATCATCACTATTAGACAAAATATCATTAAATCTATAAGATACAAGATTCTTATTATTAAACTTATTATAAATATTTTTAAACAAATTAAATACATTAGGATATTTAGATTCAACTTCTTTTATATTCTTATAGCATTGATCATTGATGATATATGAATTAAGATTAATTATTGAATCATTTTTAAAAATTCCAGATGTTTTAATTACAAGTTTATCTATCAATGAATTTTCAGTAACTTCATTAAGATTATTAAACTTATCAGAATTCTTAATTGTAAATATTAAATTAAAACCTATTCCACCTATTGTACCAGATTCATTTTCTACTTCTGAATATTCAAATAATTTTCCTAAAGAAAGAAGAATGTTTTTATGCTGTAATGAAGAATATGTTATAAATGTAATACCATTCCACGTCAATGAATCACAGAAGTCTAAATTTAGATTATTTTCTGTTCCAAATAAATCTTTAGTTATTGGAATACAATAATACGAAATAGCTTTAGAAGATGTATCAAAATTTTTAGTTTCATT
>JAEEJT010000165.1 GCA_016282055.1 Bacilli bacterium | reverse complement strand
TAAAGACTGATTCTAATAATAATTTTAAATATGAATCTCAATTAGAAGTTGATTATAAGAGCATAAATTATATCTCTCAAAGTGTGAAACTTGAAAAAGGTAAACAATATAATATTAGTTGCTATACATCATTTCTACAAAAAGGGTATGCATTTATATTTGTTGCATCAAATTTTAATAATAGTTTAATATACTATAGTTATAAAGATGAAAATATATGTGAAAAAGGTAAAGTAAATTATTTGAATCTTGATTTTACATCAGTTGATAACACCACTGATGTTACTATTTATGTTGGTGTATATAGTCTTAATAATAGTATTTCATCATGCTATATTGATAATATTTATTTAAAAGAAAAAAATAGTTATACTAATTTATTTGAAACTATTGAAACTAATGGAAATATTAGTCAATCTAGTAGTGATTATAACTTTAAAAAAGGAGATTCTATTTTTATAGGATTTAAATTAAAGAATGCAAATAATTTTGAAGACTATTTAAGAATAGCTGTTACATATAAAAATAAAACAGAAGTATTACATTTTAAAGATGCTAGTATTAATAATTATTTTATATATCATTATACATTTACAGATGATTGTGATTATATAAAAGTTAGATTAAGTAATCGAGCGGGAACATTTGATAATCTATTTGCATATTATAATACAAATGAATCTATAGTTGAATATGATGAAAACTTTAATATTACAAGAATAAAATATAATTATAATGAAATTATTAATAGTTATGATAGTTATAATAATATAACTGAATCATTAATATATACTAATGATAATAAATATGAATATCATTTATATGATTATGAAAATAATTTATTGATGAATCATGATATTTATAGTGAATTTAGTGATGATGTTAATAAATATAATTATAAAGATAATTTAGATAATTGTAGTCATTATAAATATACTTATAATTACTCAGGTGAAGAAGTAACATCATATAGATATGTTAACCAAAATAACTTAAATGAATATGAGGAAGTTTATTATAATGATAATAAAATAAGCACAAAAATAACTAGAAATAATAAAGATTTTAAACGTATTGCTTATGTTGATCCTATTGAATTTAATAAAGAATTTTCTATTGATGAGAATGATCTAACAACAATAAAAGGAATTGATATGAGTTGGAGTTATGAATTTTATTATTATAGCAAATATGAAAATATTTATCTTGATAGTGATGATAACATATTATATATAGGATATAAAGACGAAGAAAAATGTGAATACACATATAGTATTTATAATGGAAAAAATGTCATAAAAAGCTATAATTATAATGAATATAAAGATGAAAATGGTAAATATATTAATTATAGTTTATCAATATATTCTCATGTATTTAATGATAATAAAGAATCTATTTTGTTATCTTCAACAATAAATACTCAATCTAAAAAACTTATTTACGATACAAATAATAATTATTTAAATGAGGAAAATGAAAATGTAACATATGTAAAGTATAATAGCGAGATTAAATATAATGATAATGATTTACCATCATATTATGTCAATGATAATATATTAAAAACATATGTTTATGATGATTTAAATAATTTAGTAAAAATTGTTAATAAAAATGGTAGTGAAGAGAAATATACTACGATAAAATATGAATATGATAATTGTAATAATGTTACTAAAAAGACTAAATATTGTGGTGATACTATTGTTGAAGTTATTAATTATGAATATGATTCTTATGGAAATGTAATCAAATGTTATACAGATAAAAATATATATGAATTTGAATATAACTCTGATAATTCAATAAAGAATGTTTATTGTGATGATGATAAAAAGAAAATTTCATACGAATCCAATAATGGATATGATGAAAGTATAAAAACATATTATGGACAAAAAATAAGTTTTAACTATATTAATAATTGCACTCAAATATATTTTGATGATAAATTAGTATTAGAATATTTCTTTGATGAAAATGATAATATCATAATGAAAATTGATTATAATAGTTCTAATAGACCAAAAGAATACACATACCAATATGATAAAAATAATAATTTAATATGCATTAAATGTTTTAACGAAATTATAGCAAAATATGAATATAATTCTGATGGAAAAATTATAGAAGAAAATAATGGATATTATGATACAGCATATGATTATTCTGATGGTGTTAAAACTGAAATTAATTGTTTAAATAGTAAATTTTCTAAAAGTACCAAGACATTATCAGATATTACTGCTATTGAATCTTATTATAATGATGCTAAAATTATGTGTTATGAACAATATTATGAAGAAGATGATTCAAAAATATACTATTATAATAATATTCAAAAAGCAACTTATTATATATATGGTAAAGATTATCATGAGGCAACAAAAGATGAATTAGAAGTTAATAAGGAACATCATCTTTACAATGAGATTATTTATTGCTATAATTATGATGTTAATGGAAATATTGCTTCAATACAATCAGAAGTTAAAGAGTATTATCAAACAAAAAAATTTACTGGTAAGATAAATAAAGATAGTAGAACTATAATTTCTAATAGCCAATCATTTAATTATAAAAATGATGAATTAATAAGTGACAATTTATCCCTTAATTATTATGGTATTTATAGTTTGTCTAACAACTTACATGATTTTGAGAATAGTACATCAGCACGCAATATAACAAAAACATTTGAATATAATAAACTAACTAGTGCTACTTATCTTAATATATCAACTTTATATCAATATGATACTGATGGATATAGAACAAGTAAAATTGTATTGGATGAAAACTATGTAGTTGATAGTGATGGATATAAGGCATCTTATAATTTTAAATATAGTAATGGCTTATTAGTAAAAGAGACATATATTCGATATTATAATAATAGAGCAATAACTAGTGGAAGATATGATATCAATTATATTTATGAAAATGATGAATTGATAGGATTTATTTATAAAGATGAAAATGTTGAAAAATCATATTATTATATTAAAGATATTACTGGTAGAATCGATTACGTTGTAAATGAAGAAGGACAAATAGCCGCTAATTATATATATGATGGATTTGGAAAAGTAGAATATAGTTTTATTCCTGATTATGAAGATGAAAAGAATTATGCTTGTTACAATCATATGTTATATAAAGGATATTATTATGATAGTGAATTAGGATTATATTATTGTAATAGTAGATATTATGATCCTGAGACAAGAAGTTGGTTAACGATGGATGAAATTAACTATCTTGATTTAACTTCAGCTGTCGGTATGGATTTATATGCTTATTGTAATAATAATCCTGTAATGTATAGTGATCCTGATGGATATTCTATTTGGCATTGGATAATTGCTACTGTAATAGTTGCAGTATTGGCAACGGCAACTATTATTAGCGCTGGTGGATTAATTCCTGCATTTGGGGCTGTTATGGCGGCAATGTATGGAGTTGCATCTTCATCAATTGCTCTAACTATTTTTAGTTTTGGATTTGTTGGTGCAAGCATAGCACTTTTTGGAGCCGCATTATATGCACTAGGTGAATCCTCGTCTTTAAATGATTTTTTAGAAGAGGGAAATTGGGGAACAGTTATTAATGTTGCTGGCGGCGGAATATATGGTATGATAGGTGGATATTATAGTTGGATTGAACAAATGAAAAAAATGGATCATTCTTTTGATGCCGAAAGAAGAAGATTTTGGAAATCTGAAGCAAACAATCCAAATAGTCAATTTTATGGTGATAAAAATGCTTTAAAAGGGTTATCTCCAGATGGTTATGTTTTGCACCACCCTTATGGAAGATATGGAAGCAAGGAGAGTATATATGTTCCTATTACTGTAGAACAACATCGTATTATTCATAGAACATATGGATACGGCAATGGTAGAGGAGGATATAATCAATATTATCCATTTTTAAATTGGTGGTGGTTCTTGAGGTGGTTGTAGATGTTTTTTTTAAAAATTTTAAAAAATATTTCAAAAGAAAAAAAATATATAATTAACAAAACAAACGAAGCTAAAGAAAAAATGATATTATTTGCTGAAGGTAAAATGTCTACTTATGAGTTTTGGGATTTATACCAAAATGATGAATGTTTACGAAATATATTAAAAAATGATCGAAAATTACCTAAAGAAATGAAGGACTCTACAAAACCATTTCTTTATAATATAAATATTGATGTTTTATATCACAGATGTGATGTTTTTCGTGCAGTTAAAGTATATTTTTTGAGACGTAACATTAATTTAAATTTTTATAATATTGATTCGCAAATTTATTCAGAATTGCTTGATATTGCTCCACGATATGTTGACATTAATAGTAATTGGTTCTATGATAATATTTTAAATAGATGTGAATATGCATTTGGTACTAAAAATAGAAAGTACTGGTTGAAAAACAAAATCATTGAAGCATTTAAATTTAAAAATAAACCGCCATGTTGGTTACAAAATCCCGAATGGCCTATAAATGAAAAAGGACCTTTGTTATTTATAAAACAATCTGATAATCCTAATTATTTAACTAAAGATTATATTGATTATTATTTTGACGATGATGGTAAAGAAGTAGTTGTAAGACAATTTGATTAACTTAATATAGTTTGTTATTAGTAATTGAAGATATGAAATAATTAATATTTATAATCATCATTGTTAATATGGATTATATTATTCTAGATAGGAGTTATATTAATGTTGAAGAAATTTATTAGATTTTTTCGAGCTTTTTTCCTTCAATTTTACTTATATTTCTGGTGTGATTTATTTTTATGTATATGAATCATGCTAGTTTTAAATTTTTTTTGATAGGTTCATTAATTGAAGTATTTTTGACTACATTATTATTGACTATTTTTAAAATATTAAATCATGAGGATGATTAATAATATTCAAAATTAATTTTATAATAATTTCAAATGAACACATAAGATTTATTTGAATCTTATGTGTTTTTTTTATAAATTATATTATTTATAAGGTTTTCACGATTAACAGTCGTAATCATATATCGTTTACATTTTCTTAAACTTGATATGAAGTTGTTATTATGGTAAAATATTAAATAAAGGAGAATATTATGGCAATTAGTTATGATTATTTACCAAATGATAATAATTTGAAATTAATTCAAGATGATAAAATGTTTAGAATTAATACTGATACAATGGTTTTGGGAGAATTTATTAAAGTATATCGTAATGATACAGTTATTGATATTGGTACTAATCAAGGTGCTTTATTATTATATGCTAGTAAGTTTAATCCTAAAAAAATGATTGGTGTTGATATTAATCCTTTAGCTATTGAATATGCTAAAAAGAATATGGAAATTAATAATATTACTAACTGTGAATTAATTAATGAAGATGTTTTAAATTATAATGGTGAAGAGTGTGATGTTGTTATTTGTAATCCTCCTTATTTTAAAACAGAATTAGATAATAAAAGTAATAATGAATATAAGAATTTAGCAAAACATGAAAATATACTAAATATTAAAAATTTATGTGCTTGTTTAAAAAGAAATTGTAAAAATAATGGTACATTATATCTTTTATATTTAACATCAAGACTTCAAGAAATAGTTAATGAATTAACTATTAATAAATTTAGAATAAAAGAGATCAAATTTGTTTATGATGAAAACAAAGAATACTCAAATGTATGTTTGATAAAAGCTAAAAAAGGTGGTAATTTTGGTTTGAATTGTTTAAAACCAAGAATTATTAAGAGGTGAAGTATGAAAAATTATAAATTTGCACTTATATCTTTAGGATGTGAAAAAAACTTAGTTGATAGTGAATGGATATTAGGTTTACTTCCTAAAAGTTTTTGTGAAATAGTTACTGATTATGCTAGTGCTGATTGTATTATTATTAATACTTGTGGGTTTATAACAAGCGCTAAAGAAGAAGCAATTAATACTATTTATGAATATTTAGGCTATAAAGAAAATGGATGTAAAATTATTGCTACAGGTTGTCTTGTTCAAAGATATTTAAAAGAACTTGAAGAAGGAATTCCTGAAGTTGATCTTTATATTCCAATTAGAGAATATAAACACTTTGGTGATAAACTTGCTACTTTATTTAATGATAATAGATTTAATGGTTTATGTCCAAGCTATAAGAATAGACTTGTTAGTACACCTAGTTATTTAGCTTATGTTAGAATATCTGATGGATGTAATAATAGATGTACATATTGTGCTATTCCATTAATTAGAGGATCTTTTAAAAGTAGAAATTATGAAGAGATTATTGATGAAGTTAAATATTTAGTTAAATCAGGTAGAAAAGAAATTTGTTTAATTAGTCAAGATTTAACTAGATATGGATCTGATATGGAAAACATGAGTTTAAGTAAACTTGTTAGTGATTTATGTCAGATAGAAGGTGATTTTTTTATTAGAATGCTTTATTTATATCCTGACGAAATCACTAAAGAATTAATTGAAGTTGTTAAAAATAATAGTAAAGTAATGCCTTATTTTGATATTCCTATTCAACATGCTTCTAATAAATTATTAAAATGGATGAATAGAAGAGGAACTAAAGAAGAAATAAGAGATATTATTAATTATATAAGAAGTGAAATTAAGGATGCTATTATTAGAACAACTATTATTGTTGGATTTCCTCATGAAACAGATAAAGACTTTAATGAATTAATTGATTTTATTAGTGAAATGAAATTTGATCATTTAGGTGCATTTACTTATTCTAAAGAAGAAGATACACTAAGTTATAATATGACTCATCATGTATCTCAAAAGATTAAAGATTATAGATTTGATAAACTAATGGAAACTCAAAAGTATATTAGTTTAAAAAATAATAGTAAATATATAAATAATACATATAATTGTATTATTGAATCATTTGATAAAGAGAATAATTTATATCAAGGAAGAAACTATATGTATGCTCCTGATGATATAGATGGCTGTGTTATTATTAAAGGAAAAGATTTAGAAATCGGAAAGGTATATAAAGTTAAAATAACTGATGCTGATTTTTATGATTTAATTGGTGAAGTTATTTACTAAGAGGATAGTTTATGCTTTTTGGAAAAACTATTAATAAGTTTTATTTTAAATACTCTTTGTTTTTTATAATTGGTATTATATCTTTAGTAGTTGTTGACTATATTCAACTAGATATACCAGAAATTATTGGTAATGTAATAGATGGATTAAAAGAAAAAACTTTAACAATTGAATCTTTAAAAAGTTTTTGTATTAGATTATTTATTGTTGGGTTTATTCTATTTATTGGTCGATTTACATGGAGAATATGTATTTTTGGTAATGGTGTTAGATGTGAAACTGATTTAAGAAACATTTTATTTGGTAAAATGCAAAAGTTATCACAAAGATTTTTTAGTGAGAATAAAACTGGAGCATTAATGGCATATTACACTAATGATTTATCAGCAATAAGAAGAAGCTTTGGTGATTCTATGATGATGCTTATTGATGCTTTATGTCTTGGTGGATTTGCATTTTATAAAATGTTTATGATTAATAAATTAGCTAGTTTAATTAGTTTTGTTGCCTTAGTCATAGTTATGGTTATTTCTTATATCTTTGGTAAGAAAATTAAAAAAGCTAGTGAAGAAAACTATGAAGCTTATAGTGCTTTATGTGATTATGTTCAAGAGGACTTTACTGGTATTCATGTTATAAAATCTTTTGTCAAAGAAAATGTTCAACATAAAAACTTTGAAAAATATAATAAAAATGATAACCAGACTTGTATGAATATAGTTAAGAATAGTGTGAAAATGGATACTTTTATTCTTGTTACATTATCTCTTATTAATTTATTTATTATTCTTTATGGTGCTATTGATATTTATAAAGGTAATGGTACTTTTACAGTTGGTAGATTAACTACATTTTTATCTTATTTTGATTCATTGATTTGGCCAATAGAATGTGTTGGAAGACTTGTTGATTTATCAAGTAAAGGTAAAGCAAGTTTAAATCGTGTTGATAAGATATTAAATGAAGTAGAAGATGTAAATGATAATAATGTTACTTTAGATTATTCAGATTATGAGTTTAAAGGTGGTATTACATTTAATAATTTATCATTTGGTTATTTAAATAATGTTGTTGAAGATATTAATCTTGAGATTAAACCTGGTGAATTTATTGGTTTAATGGGTTCTACTGGATGTGGTAAAACAACACTTGTTGATTTACTACTTAGAATTTATAATGTTAAAGAAGATTCATTATTTATTGATGGTATTGATATAATGAAACTTCCTATAAAAAAAGTAAGAGATTTAGTAAGTTATGTTCCTCAGGATAATTTCTTATATAGCAAGAGTATAATGGATAATATTTGCTTTAGTGATAGCAAGAATAATGAAGCTCGTGCTATTGAAATGGCAAAGTTTAGTGATGTTGATAAAGATATTCAAGAATTTAAGGATAAATATAATACTATTTTAGGTGAAAGAGGAGTTACTGTTAGTGGTGGCCAGAAACAAAGAATTTCTATTGCTAGAGCTTTGTATAAAAACTCTTTAATTTTAGTCTTAGATAATTCTTTAAGTGCTGTTGATACTGAAACAGAAAAATCAATAATTACATCTTTAAAAGAAATGAGAAAAGGTTTAACAACTATTGTTATTGCTCATAGAGTTTCAACTTTAGAATATATGGATAAAGTTATAGTACTTGAAGATGGAAAGGTTACTGGATTTGATAGTCCTGATAATCTTTTAAAAAAAAATAAATACTATAAGAATGAAGTAAGACTTCAAGAACTTGATAAGGAAATTGGTGATTAATATGAAAACTAATCAATATTCATCAAAAGAGTTATTAAGATTTGCTTTTTCTTATATGAAAAGCTATGTATTATACTATATAGTAGCTTTACTTTTAGTATTTTTATCTGTTTGTGGTGATCTTTTAATTCCTTTCTTACTTGGAAAAGTATTAAAAGAATTAGGTAATGATGTTATTAATTTTAATAATATTATTAATTATGTTTTCATTGGTGTTATTGCTGTTAGTATAACTAGTATTTCTAATTATATTGAGTCTTTAATTTTACATAAGATTGGTTTAAAAATTGTATATAAAATGAGATATGATGTTTTTGATCATATTCAAAGTTTATCAATGGAACAGTTTAACCAAATTCCTAATGGAACTTTAGTAACTAGAGTTACTAATGATATTAATGTTTTATTTAATTTATATACTAATATGTTAATTAGTATTATAAGAAATATTGTAACTATTATAAGTGTATTTATTACAATGTTCATGTTAAATATAAAATTAACATTAATGTTATTATTAAGTGTTCCAGTATTGTTTATAGTTTCATTTATCTTTAGATACTTTTCAAGAAAAACACATAGAAAAGTTAGAAATTCTGTTTCTTCATTAAATGCGTTTCTTTCTGAAAATATATCTGGAGTTAAAATTACACAAATATTTAATCAAGAAGATAAAGTATTTAATGAATTTAAAGATAGAAATTATGAATTAAAGAAGAACAGTTTAAATGAAATATTTATCTTTGGTTTATTTAGACCATTTATAATGTTTATTTATGTTATTACAGTTATTATTGTAATTTATTTTGGTGGAAAAGAAGCTATTAACTTAAATAATGGTGTTATAACACAAGCTATAACATATGATGTTTTATTTTCTTTCTATTTATATATTTCTAATTTCTTTAATCCTATTCAAACTTTAGCAAATGAATTTAATGAATTACAAAGTGCTATATCTTCTAGTGAAAAGATTTATGGAATAATGATGGTAAAACCAACTATTGTTGATAGTAGTGATGCTATTGATATTAATATTACTGGTGATATTGAGTTTAGAGATGTTTGGTTTAGTTATGTTCCAGGAGAATTGGTATTAAAAGGTGTTAGTTTTCATGTTCATAAGAATGAAAAAATTGCTTTTGTTGGCGCAACTGGATCTGGCAAATCAACAATTCTTTCTTTAATAACAAGAAACTATGATATTCAAAAAGGTGAAATATTAATAGACGGAATTGATGTAAAGAAAATTAAACTTGATTGTTTAAGACGTCAATTTGGTCAAATGTTACAAGATGTTTTCTTATTTAGTGGTAGTGTTTATTCTAATATTGTTTTAGGTGATGAAAGTATTACTTTAAAAGAAGTGGAAGATACTTGTGATTATATTAATGCTAAAAAATTTATTGATAAACTTCCTAATAAGTTAAATGAAGAAGTTAGGGAAAGAGGAAATAACTTTAGTTTGGGTGAAAGACAATTAATTTCTTTTGCTAGAACTTTAGTTCATAAACCTAATGTGTTGATTTTAGATGAAGCAACAAGTAATATTGACACTGAAAGTGAAGTATTAATTCAAGATGCATTAGATAAAATTATGAAAAGTGGAACTATATTAATAGTTGCTCATAGACTTTCTACAATTCAACATTGTGATAAAATTTATGTATTTAGTCAAGGAAATATTATTGAAAGTGGTAATCATCAAGAGCTTTTAAAGAAAAAAGGTAAGTATTATAAACTATATAAATTACAATTTTCGGAAAGAATTGAATAATAATGATATTGTAAATTATTTCTTGTTATAGTATAATTAGGCTATAAAGGAGTATTTTATGCTAAATTCTGGATATGAAACTTGTATTATGTGCGGTAAAGACGTTGAAGTTACAGGTTTAAGTAACTGTGATTTCACTGATACTGATTTGGATACCAGACCATGTGGACTTGCAAGGACAATTGAAAAGAATTGTGCTCATTATTGTCCATATTGTGGATATGCAAGCTTTAGCTTGGAAAAAGACATAACAATAGGAAATAAGGAAATATTAGATTTAGATGAATACCAAAGTATTGTAAAAATGGAAGATTTAAATGTTGATGCTAAAAAGTTTTATCTTATTGGTATCATATTTAAACACTTAAATGAATTTCAAAAAGCCGCAACCTCTTTTTTAAGAGCTAGTTGGTTTTTTAGTGATGTTAATGAATTAGAATGGTCAAAGAAAAGTAGAGATGCTGCTATAAGTGAATATTTAAAGTCAGATTTTACTTTTAAAAATGAACGTTCTATAATTATCTTAGTTGATTTATATAGAAGAAATCAAAGATTTAAAGAAGCAAAAGAAGCTATAAAGAAATTTAACTTAGATAATTTTAAAGATTTAGAAACTAAATCAATTATTAATTTTGAAATTGAATTAATTGAAAAAGGTGATTATTCTGTCCACAAGGTCAGTGAAATTGAAGGAGCTAATTAATAATATAATATTTTTAATATTACTTATTATATTTTCTCCAATTTTGATTATTATATTTATTGCTATTAGCATTATAATTATTATATATATTCCAATAGAATGGTTTATATATAGAATAAAGAATAATAACAATTATTATTGTTTAATTAGTTTAAAAAATTTATTTAATAGGAAAAAGGAAGAAAACAATGAAATACGTTGAAATTATTTTTCAAGTGTTAGCTGGTATTGGAGTATTGCTTATAGGTTGTAGAATGCTTTCTGACAATATGGAAAAACTAGCAACTTCGAGAATAAAAAAATTATTTCTTAAAACATCTGATAATAAGATTGTTGGTGTTGGAATAGGTGCTGCAACAACTGCTTTAGTTCAATCATCTGGATTAACTCTAGTCATGGTTGTTGGTTTAGTTAATGCTGGAATCATGACATTAAATCAAGCAACAACTGTTATAATTGGAGCTAACATTGGTACAACAATTACAGCACAAATTGCATCTTTACAATCATTTAACTTATCAGCATTTGCTATAGGACTTGCTGGTATTGGTGCTTTTATCAATGTTTTTACAAAAAAGGAAAAAATAAAATTAGTTGGTAATATCCTTTCAGGGTTAGGAATGGTATTTATTGCTTTAAGTTTAATGAGTAAAGCAATGGTTGGTTTAAAAGATAGTCAAGTTGTTGTTGATGCATTGAAGAGTATCTCTAATCCACTTGTATTATTTTTACTTGGTGCTATTTTTACTGCTTTAATTCAAAGTAGTGCTACTATTACAACAATTATTATTTCTATGGCTGCTGCTGGTATTGCTATTGGATCTGGTGGTAATTCAGTATTATTTGTTATTTTAGGATCAAACGTTGGTAGTTGTATGACTGGTTTGATTTCATCAATTGGTGCAAATACTAACGCAAGAAGAGCAAGTTTTATTCACTTGTTATTTAATGTATTTGGTTCTTTAATATTCTTTGTTATTTTACTAGTATTCCCTGGATTTATGGATAATACATTTGGTAAATTATTTAGTCATCAAGAAAACCAAATAGCAATGTTCCATACATTCTTTAATGTTATTTGTGGATTTTTATTCTTACCATTTACAAATATCTTTGTTAAACTTGCTACATTCTTTATTAAAGATAAAGAAGATAGTTCTAAAACAAGCTTCCTTGAAATGCGTTTATTAAATACGCCATCTATTGCAATTGAAGCTGCAACTAGAGAACTTTGTAAAATGCTTGATATGAGTGTAAGTAACCTTGATTTATCTATTACTGGATTTATTGATAGAGATGATACTTGTATAGAAAAAGTTAAAACCGAAAATGTTAATGTTAACAATTTAAGTAAACAAATAACTGATTATTTAATTTATGTATCAAGTAAGAACTTAACTCATAAAGAACAACAATTTATTTCTAGTTTACATGATGCTAATAGTGATATTGTAAGAATTAGTGAAATTGCTGATAATGTTACTAAATATACTGCTCGTGAAATTAATGAAAATTTAGCATTTAGTGATATTGTTAAACAATCAGTATATGAAATAAGAGATTTATTATTTAAACAAGCTAATAATGCTAAAAGTATTTTATTATATAAAGATTTTACTGTTATAGGTAAAGTTAATATAATAGAAGATGAAATTGATGATAAACGTAAAGAATTAATTAAAGGTCACATTGAAAGACTTAAAACTCATGAATGTAGACCTGAAAGTAGTAATGTATTCTTAAATCTTGCTAATAACTTAGAGCGTTGTGGTGACCATTTATATTACATTGCTCATTCTATAGATAATATTTAAAAAAGATTTAGTAATAAATCTTTTTTTATTTTTCTTATAGGTTGAAAAAAATAAAAGATTGTGGTAAAATAGTTAAGTAAAAAACTAAGAAAAGAGGAGAATATATATGCCATTAGTTAATACAAAAGAAATGTTTAAAAAAGCTTATGAAGGCGGATATGCTATCGGAGCATTTAATGTAAATGATATGGAAATTGTTCAAGGAATTACTGAAGCTGCTAAAGAATGTAACTCTCCAGTTATTCTACAAGTTTCAGCTGGTGCTAGAAAGTATGCTAAACATGCTTATTTAGTTAAACTTGTTGAAGCTGCAATTGAGGAT
>JAEEJT010000164.1 GCA_016282055.1 Bacilli bacterium | reverse complement strand
AACGACAAAGTATATAAAAAACATTAGTCTTAAAATAATAATCAAGTTCATAAAAAACAATACCTATTCCAATAAATGAAATAGCTAATATTAGATATAAACCTAAAGTAGGATTAATCTTTTTGATCATAATTATCACCTAAAAACTCTAAGACATCTTTAAAGAATATCTCTTTATGTTTATTCCTACCAAATATTCTTTTCTTTTCTTCAGTATTACTTTTAGCAAGAGAAATACAAATATTACCTCTATTATATATTTTATCTTGAATATATAAATTATCATCACTTATAATAAATTTACTTAATTTAGGATTAATAACATAACACTCTTTATAATCACCAATTAAAATAATATAATCAAGATCATTAACAAAATCCTTTATTGATGTTGCATCAACGATAACATTTTTAAATCTTTTATTACATATAACTTTAACTATTAAAGATTTAATTTCATCATTTCTAACATAATTAATAGGATTATTAATAATAATATTATCATATGTTAAAGATTCTAATAGACATAATCCTTGTAAATTTATACCATATTGCGTAAATTTATAATCCTCATTTACAAGTATTTCATTTCTAATATTTGATGCTTCTATAATCTTTTTATATTGTTTTTCGTCAACGTTTTTCTTAAATCTTCTTTTAAATAAATCATGAATACTTTTTAAATTTAAAGTATTAAAATACTTTTGATTAAAATCAAGGTACAATCTATTCTTAAAATATTCTTTGTTATCAAAAACAATATTTTCATTATAATAAATACTATCTGATTTATTAATACCTGATAATTGTAATAACAAACTATCAGTATCATTGTGATTTAGACTGAATATACCATAACTATATCCATCTTCTAATTCACAAGTAAGAGTATGATTATTAAATTGTAAATTATTAATACTTAATTTCATATAATCACCTACTAATATTATACCAAATCTTTATACAAAAAAAAGCATTTTAAAAATAAATTTAAAATGCTTATTATTTTATCCATTAGCTCCAGTCATCTCAAGTTTAATTAGTTGATTTAATTCAACTGCATATTCCATTGGTAACTCTTTACTAAATGGTTCTATAAATCCCATAACAATCATTTCTAAAGCTTGAGAACTTGTTAAACCTCTACTCATTAAATAGAATAATTGTTCTTCACTAACTTTAGATACAGTTGCTTCATGTTCAATTCTACTTGTTTTATTCTTAACAATATTAAATGGAATTGTATCTGATTTAGAAATATCATCAAGAATTATAGTATCACATTCAACGTGGCTTTTTGCAAATTTTGCTTCTTTACTATGACTAACAGTACCTCTATAGTTAACAACTCCACCACCACGACAAATAGATTTTGATATGATAGTACTTGTTGTATTAGGAGCAAGATGAATCATCTTAGCACCAGTATCTTGATATTGTCCACTTCCAGCAAAAGCAATAGAAATAGTTGTTCCTTTTGCTCCTTCTCCTGCTAAAATACATGCTGGATATTTCATATTAGTTTGACTACCAATATTTCCATCAATCCAATCCATATGAGCATTCTTATAACATATAGCACGTTTAGTAACTAAATTTACAATATTATTACTCCAGTTTTGAACTGTTGAATATCTACAATATCCATTATCTTTAACATATATTTCAACGATTGCTGCATGTAAACTATCTTTAGAATATATTGGAGCTGTACAACCTTCAACGTAATTTAAGCTTGCGCCTTCTTCAACAATAATTAAAGTTCTTTCAAATTGACCCATTTGTTGAGAATTAATTCTAAAGTATGATTGAAGAGGTTTTTCTAGTTTAACTCCTTTTGGAACATAAATAAAAGATCCACCACTCCATACACAAGTATTTAAAGCAGCATATTTATTATCTGTATAAGGAACAATCTTACCAAAATATTCTTTAACTATTTCAGGATACTTTTTTAATGCTGTATCAGTATCACAGAATAAAACACCAACTTTTTCTAATTCTTTTAAAGTGTTATGATAAACAACTTCTGATTCAAATTGAGTAGATAAACCACCTAAAAAGTGTTTTTCACTTTCAGGTACACCAAGTTTATCAAAAGTATCTTTAATTTTCTCTGGTACATCATCCCAACTATTTTCAACTTTTTTTGTTGACTTAATGTAATATGTATAATCATTAAAATCAATAAAGCTTAAATCTGGACCAAAATTAGGTTGAGGCATCTCAACAAACTTACGATATGCTTTAACTCTAATATCAGTCATCCAACTTGGCTCATTTTTAAACTCAGATATCTTTCTTACAACATCTTCACTTAAACCTTTACCAGTAGTATATATATCTTCAACATCAGTCTTAAAACCGTATTTATAATCACCAACAATTTTGTTTATATCATCATTCATCTACTTCACCATTTAATAATCTTTCTAGTGCTTTCCATGATAATGTTGCACATTTAATTCGAGCAGGGAATTTAGATACACCTTGATAAACTAAAGCTTCTTCAAGATTATCACTTACATCTTCTTTTCCCTTCATCATTTCAAAGAATTCTTGAATTAGATTATTTACTTCATCTACACTCTTACCTTCTAAAGTTTCAGTTAAAACACTAGCACTAGACATACAAATACTACATCCACTACCATTAAAATGAATCTTTTTAACAATTCCATCTTCAACTAAAGCTTCAACAGTAATATCATCACCACAACTAGGATTTTTAATATGTACATGAGGAAGACCAGTAAGACCTTTATTTCTTGGATTTTTATAATGATCCATAATAACTTGACGATATAATTGTTCTAAATTACTATTTAAATTATCATTCATATTATTCACCATTTATCTTCTTAAAAAACTCAACACAATTTTTTACAGTATTAACAAATTTATCACAATCATTAAAATCATTATAAATATAAAAAGAACCTCTTAAAGTACCAATAACATTTAACCATTTAGTTAAAAGTTGAGCACAATGATGCCCAGCTCTTAAACATATATTATTTTCATCAAATATAGTTGCAGCATCATGAGGATGTACGCCATCAATATTAAATGAAATAATAGGAAGTTCTGGATTCTTATTATAAATTGTAATACCTTCAATATTTTTAAGTCTATCCATTGTATAATTATATAATTCCATAGTATGATTATGAATATTATCATATCCAATCTCAAGAATCATATCAATAGCTTCACCTAAGCCAATAACTTCACTTATAGCAGGAGTTCCTGTTTCAAAGCAGAAAGGAATTTCTTTTAACTCAACGCTATCTTTAGTAACTTCATTATTCATATCTCCACCATAGAATAATGGTTGAAGCTTTTTAAGAATTGATTTTTTAGCATATAAAACACCAATTCCAGTAGGACCCATCATCTTATGTCCAGAGAAACAAAGAAAATCACAATCTAAAGCTTTAACATCAATTCTTTCATGAGGAACAGCTTGGGCTGCATCAACGATACAAATAATACCTCTTTCATGGCAAATCTTTATAATTTCTTCTATAGGACTTCTATATCCCATAACATTAGAATACATATTTAAAGCAACTACTTTAGTTCTTTCAGTAAGTACTGCTAAAAAACTTTCAACAGTAATTCTACCATCACTATTTAATGGAATATACTTTAAAAAAGCATTCTTTCTTTCACAAAGTTTTAACCAAGGAAGAAAACAAGAATGATGATCAAGTTCACTAGTTATAACTTCATCTCCTGAATTTAAATATTGTTCGCCATAAGTTAAACAACAATAATTAAGTGCTTCACTAGCATTACGAACAAATATAACTTCATCAAACTTACAATTAAGAAAACTTGCTACTTTCTCTCTTGCTTCATCATACTTTAAAGTGGCATCATAACTTAACTTATAAACACCACGATGTATATTAACTCCATATTCTCTATAATACTCTTCCATCTTATTTAAAACACGAAGTGGTTTTAAACTTGTTGCACAAGTATCTAGATATGTTAAATTTTCATTATGTAAATAAATTGGAAATAGTTTCCTAATTTCTTTTACATCAAACATATAATCACCATCTTTTATAAACTTTTTTCTACTAAACTTACAATTAAATCTAATAATTTATCATTTTTAATATTTTCATAGATTGGATTAACAAAACCTTTAATAATTAAGTTTTCACTTATTTCTTTTGTTAAACCTCTACTCATTAAATAGTATAACTCTTCTTCATCAATAGTACCAATACCAGCACCATGGCTTGCCATACTATCATATTCATCAATTTGTAACCAAGGATTTGCACTAATGATACTATTCATATCAAGTAAAATACCTTTAGTTTTTTGATTAACAACACTCTTACTAGCACCTTTATAAATAATACCATTTGTATTAATATTTAAAATAGAATCATTTTTACAAATAGCAAAATTCTTCATACTAGCTTCAGTATATTTATTATTATGTTTAGAAACCAAATTAAAGTTTTGTTCTGAGTTTTTAGAATTGATCATAACATTTAATGTTTCTACTTTACTCTTTTCATAATCAAGTAATGAATTATCATTATAATTACATACTAAATCAAATAAGAATAAATTCTTTTCAACAAGACTTGCTTTAGTATTT
>JAEEJT010000163.1 GCA_016282055.1 Bacilli bacterium | reverse complement strand
GTAAGTTACAGAATTAATAACTGTTGTAACAGATGACATCATTAAATCAATATAGTCTGTATATTGAATACTATTATCTTCACTAGAATTCTCATTATATTCATCAATCATTGTTTTGATTTTATCTTTAGACTCAAAACTAATAGGATAAATATTAATCTTAGTTGGTTTATCTAAATCACATACACCAAGTTTACTATAAACTTCTTCTATAGTCTTATAATCATAATTTTCATTAATAAGTGTTGTAAATTCTTTTCCAGTTAAAACATCAACATCAGTATTTGCTTTTTGTTCTTTAACAATATCAGTATTATTAATTTGATTAATAATATATTGAGTTAAACTACTATTATAAGCAACACATCCATTTATAGAACCATTTGCAGCATTAGAATTCTTTCTAATTATACCAACAACTTTTAAATCCAAACCATTATTAACTATATTTTGCATATACTCACTATCATTTTTCATATAATCATATGTGCCTTCATTATTTTTCTTATAATAATCAGTATTTAGAATTAATTTAAAAGTCAAATTAGTAAGTTCTTCATATGTAAATGTCTTATCAGGAGCAACATATTGACCAGATAATAATTCAACAAGATTAAAATCAAGTAAACCTAAAGCAAATAAATTCAAATCAGTTATTTCATTATTCTCATCAATAACAATAACAAGTTCATTATATTCATTATTCCATTTTCCATAAACTAAATCATATTGATTTTGAAGTAATTTATCATTATCAATTTTTTCAGTCCAAACATTAAAATAGTTTTTAGCACTTCCTAATAAATTCATAATTCCAGATGGATTAACTTGATTATATCCATTATCCATTTGTTTATATATTTGTAAATCTAAATCATATTGATATTGAATTGAAGTTACATAATCCTCAAGATTTTCGATACTATCAAGATATTTCTTAAAATCTGTCAAATTATTAGCATGTGTATTATTAGATAAAGTAGCCATTAATTTTTGTAAAGAATTATTAATATATACTTTATCTTTATCATGAGTTACTTCTTTTTCACCTAAGATATTACTAATAATTTCAGTATAATCCATACTAGTTTCTTCGATAGTGACTGGATATGATGATAAAGTATCAGCCTGTACTTTATCAATATAGTTTTGGAACCCACTTGACATAGCAAGTATTAAAGCAATTCCAATAATACCTATACTTCCAGCAAAACTTACTAAGAAAGTTCTAGTCTTTTTAGTAAGTAAATTCTTTAATGATAAAGATAAAGCTGTAAAGAATGACATTGATTTCTTATTTTTCTTTACTTCTTCTTTTTTAGTAACTTCTTCTAAATAAGGATTAGTATCATTAATTATTTTACCATCAGTTAAAGAAATAATTCTAGTGCTATATTCATTAGCTAAATCTGGATTATGTGTAACCATAATAACTAATTTATCTTTACTAATCTCTTTTAATAAATCCATGATTTGAATACTTGTTTTAGTATCTAATGCTCCAGTAGGCTCATCAGCAAGTAAAATATCAGGATTATTAACTAAAGCACGAGCGATAGCAACTCTTTGCATTTGACCACCACTTAATTGGTTAGGTCTAACATTAAGTTTATTTTCAAGTCCAACACTTTTTAAAACATCAATTGCTCTTTTTCTTCTTTCAGATTTAGAAACACCAGATAAAGTTAAAGCTAGTTCAACATTTTCAAGAATTGTTTGATGTGGAATAAGATTATAACTTTGAAATACAAAACCAATAGAATGATTTCTATAAGTATCCCAATCTTTATCTTTATATGATTTTGTTGAACGATTATTAATAATTAAATCACCTGATGTATATCTATCAAGTCCACCAATGATATTAAGTAAAGTTGTTTTACCACATCCAGAAGGACCAAGAATAGAAACAAATTCACTCTCTCTAAACTTAATAGAAACATCATCTAACGCTTTTACGTTTTCTTCCCCAGTAACGTAAACTTTAGTAATATTCTTTAATTCTAGCATTTTATCACTCCCTTTTTAATTATAATATAATAATTTTATATTAATGTAAATATACAAATCAAAATAAAAATAGCATTTTTTCAAAAAATGCTACTTTAATTCTTTTATTGCTTCTAATAAATGTTCTTTTAAATCTTCACGTTTCATACTATATCCTAAGATAGCATCTAAAAATCCTACTTTAGAACCAATATCATAATGCTTTCCAACAAAATTATAAGCATATACTTCATCATCATACATTAAACGTTTGATAG
This sequence comes from Bacilli bacterium, assembly GCA_016282055.1. Classification (GTDB taxonomy): domain Bacteria; phylum Bacillota_I; class Bacilli_A; order ML615J-28; family CAG-698; genus CAG-698. Next base: position 4,215 of record JAEEJT010000163.1, on the reverse strand, counting down.
AATCAGTTAATTGAATTTCTCCACCTAAACCAGGTTCTTGAGTTTCAAGATATTTAAAAATATTTGGAGTGAAGATATAACGTCCTAAAACAGCAGATCTTGTTGGAGCTAACTCTTTTTTAGGTTTTTCAACGATATCTGTCATAACAGCATAACCATCCTTAAATGCTTCTTTACATTTAACAATACCATATTTACTAACATCATCTAAAGGAACTTCTTGAACACCAATAATAGATTTTTGACATTTATTAAATAAATCTATCATTTGTTTAGTAACAGGATATTCATCATTATCAACAATATCATCACCTAATAATACAGCAAATGGTTCATTACCAATAAAATCTTTTGCACATAATACAGCATGACCACTACCTTTTTGTTCTTTTTGACGAATAGTAAATACTTCTGCCATATTTGCAATATCTTGTATTTCTTTTAATTCTTTTTGTTTATCTTTACGAACTAAGAAATATTCAAGTTCCCAATTTCTATCAAAATGATCTTCAATACATTTCTTTTGACCATTCGTAATAATTAATATTTCTTCAATACCACTATTAATAGCTTCTTCAACAATATATTGAATTGTTGGTTTATCTATAATCGGTAACATTTCTTTTGGTAAAGATTTTGTTGCAGGTAAAAATCTTGTTCCATATCCTGCAGCAGGTATAATAGCTTTTCTAACTTTCATAAATAACTCCTTATAAAGTTTTGTAATATTATTATACCCTATTTAAATATTAAATACAATAAAAAAGCTTCAGAATGTATTTAACATTCTAAAGCTAAATAAAATTCTATTTAATAATACCAATAATAGCATTAATAGCTTGAATTACAACGAATAGAGTTGTAGCAACAGTTGACATCATCTTAATGAAAATATCTAGTGCAACACCAACAACATCTTTTCTTGTATCACCAATTGTATCACCAGTAACAGCAGCTTTATGAGCAGCACTACCTTTACCATGACCAACTAATGTTCCACTTTCAATATATTTCTTGGCATTATCGAATGCTCCACCACTATTACCCATAAATATAGCACGAGTGATAGCAACAATTGTTGAACCAAGTAAGATACCACAAACAAACTTAGCGCCTAAGAATATACCGCCAACAAATGGAATTAATAAAGCAATAACAGAAGGAACAATCATTCTATGTAATGCACTAGTTGTTGCTAAACGTACTAATTCATTATAATCAGGATCTTTTTCACCAGATAAAATTTTAGGATCAGATAATTGTTTATCACCAACATCAGCAAGTTCTTTAGCAGCACTAATTGTATTATCTGTTAATAATGCACAGAAGAATTCAATTAAAGCAGCACCAATAATGCATCCAGCAATAACAACATAATCACTAATAGCAACATCTCCAGAAATATTACCAACAAATGCACAGATTAATGAAACTGTAGCAAATGCAGCAGAACCAATAGCAAATCCTTTACCAACAGCTGCAGTTGTATTACCAACAGCATCTAGTTTATCAGTGATTTCACGTACATCTGGATCTAAGTGACATGACTCAGCAAGACCACCAGCATTATCAGCAATTGGTCCAAATGCATCAATTGATACAGTTGTACCAACAAATGATAACATACCAAGAGATGATATAGCAATACCATATGTACCACATAAGAATCCAGAAATAACTAAACTTAATCCAATAATTAACATTGGTAACATACAACTCTTACTACCAACAGCATCACCTTTTGTAACAACAAATGCTTCACCTTCAGTAGCATATTCAGCAATTTCTCTTGTTGGTTTATGATCTGTAGATGTATAGTATTCAGTAATAGCACCAATAGCAACACCACTACAAATACCTAATACAGCACTAATCCATGGAGTAATCCATCCTAACTTCCAACCTAAGATTTCTTTAATATTCTTAACATCTTTAAATATTAATAAACATAAAACAAATGCAAGAACTAAAGTTAAACCAGCACTAATATATGTAGCTAAATTTAATTCCTTAGATGGATTGTTACCCATCTTTCTAACAGTAACAAATAAAATACCAATAATACAACTTAAAAGTCCACAACCAGCAAGCATAATAGGCATCATATATAATGATTTAAATAAACCTTCATACATTCCAGTAGAACTAATTAAACCAATTGAAATAACAATTGAAGCTGTAATTGTTGCAACAAAACTTTCAAGTAAATCTGAACAGTTACCAGCAATATCAGTTACATTATCACCAATAAAGTCAGCAATAACATTTGGAACACGACTATCATCTTCAGGTAAATCATTTCTAATCTTACCTAAAATATCAGCAGAAATATCAGCAGCTTTAGTGTAGTTACCACCAGCAACTCTATTAAACATTGCAACAGTTGAACAACCTAAAGAATATGTTGTAACACGAATAACAGTAGTATTAGTTAATAATTTAGCAATATTAATTAAACCATTACCACTATTTCCAGAAATATATTGAACACCTTTACCTTCTAAAGTTACTGCTTCTTGAGGTCCAACACCACTAATTAATACGATTAAAATTAATCCTAGTAAACCACAAGCTTGAACAAGTAAACCACTAATAGAACCACCACATAAAGCAACTTTAACAGTTTCACCGATACTCTTAGAAGTTCTTTCTTTATTAGCTGTTCTAACATTGGCATAAGTTGCACTCTTCATACCAACTATACATACAACACTTGACATACAAGCACCAAGTAAATAAGTTAAACCACTCCATTTTTCAATAAATAAAGTGAATAGTACAGCAAGTACAGCTATAACTATAGCAATAATAGAAAATTCTTTTTTAATAAAAACATTTGAACCTTCACGAATGATTCCACTCATCTTAACCATTCTATCAGTTCCTTCATACATATGTTTAATACGAATATAGTTAAATACAACGAATAATGCTGCACATAAACATACAATAAGTATTAAACACAAAAATAATTTTGTATTCATAAATAAACTCCTTCTCTTTTTGATTTTTACAAAATACTAATTTATTATACTCTAATCAAAAATATTTTGCAAGTGTTTTCATTATTTACAATATTTTCATTAATATTTTCAATTAGACAATTTTTTCTTATAATTTTACTATGCAAATATTTCCTACTATACTAAATAAAAAATACTTCCAAGATATTCTTGGAAGTATCAATTAATTCATCTCTTCTATGTAATGAATATAATCTAAAGTCTTTAAAGAAGCAATAATCTCTTTATGACTTTTATATTTTTTAAGCTCTTCAAATATTATAGATAATGATACTTTATAAACACTAAGTCCGCTTCCTAGATAAGCTGGATTAGATTCAATATCATCAATCTTTAATCCTAATTCTCTAATAACAATTGTAAAATCTTTTAAATAAGAAACATTAGTTAACTCTAAATGAATCTCAAAATGATTACTTCTATTCTTTAAATATATCTCAAAATATTGTAAGAATACTAAACTTAATATAGTAACAATAAATCCAATAGAACCTAATGTATAATATCCATAACCAATAACCATGCTTAATAATGATGTTGTCCATAAAGCCGCACTTGTTGTCAAACCTTTAATTTGATTACGAGAAGTAAATAATATAGTATTATTACTTAATATAGCAACTCCAATTATTACACTTGCTGATATTACCCAACTAAATGTTTCACTACTAAAAATTGATGTTACAATAGCAATAAATAATGATGCAATAGATATAAGAATAAAAGTTCTTAAACCAGCTGCATGTCTTTTATTTGATCTTTCACAACCAATAATAGCTGAAAACATAAAACAAAGAAATAGTTTTAAGCAAACACTACTAACCCCATTCTCACATATCCAATCACCAAATAAATACTTTAATGGTTCTTGCATTATTTAATCCTCCTATTTCGAAATTTATTAAAATGAATATTATTATAATATTCAATAGCTTCTTCTGTAAAAGCTTCTTCATCTTCATTTAACTCATGTTCAGGAATTCTTGCTTGAATAGTCTTAACTCTATCAATAAGTTTTTCAATTTCACTTCTTTCTTCACCATCTTCATCTGTCTCATTAACAACTATATCATTAATGTTTAATGAATAAGAATGAGTTAGATATAAAGAAAGTTTTGTTAAAACAGGTCCAACTATTTCAAATAATATACTTGTTCCAAGTATAACAGTAAGAATTGTAGAACCAAATTCT
>JAEEJT010000017.1 GCA_016282055.1 Bacilli bacterium | reverse complement strand
TGGAGTAAATGATAGCAAAAACTCTGCATACTTAGGAAATGGTATTGTATTTAATAAGTATACAGGAGCTAGAGGTAAGAGTGGATGTAATGATGCTATGCCTGAATATGTTGCTGAAATTAGAAAAGTTATGGATGAAGATAATATTTATTATCAAACAGCTGAACTTGGTAAAGTAGATCAAGGAGGAGGAGGAACTATTGCCTACATCCTTGGTAATTACAATATGAATGTTATTGATGCTGGTATTGCTGTATTAAATATGCACTCTCCTATGGAAGTTGTTTCTAAAGTAGATGTATATGAAGCATATCTTGCTTATATTTCATTTATTACAAAATTATAAAAAAAAAATGAGTAGTTTAAACTACTCAATTTTTTTATTCATCTTTACTATCATCAAATTCTAATAATTCTTGTGTTTTAGAATATTCAAGTTCAGTAACATTTTTAAGTTTTCTTTGAATTTGATTAGTTCTTGTTGTAACTAAATTTTCAATCTCTTTATCAGCTTGTTGAATCTTTTCTTGGGCTTTCTTTAAAGCATCACCAAACTTATTAAACTCAGACTTAACAGCACTTAAGATTTCCCATACTTCACTAGATCTCTTTTGAATAGCTAAAGTTCTAAATCCAACTTGTAAACTATTTAATAAAGCAGACATTGTAGTAGGACCAGCAATAATAATTCTATATGTATTTTGTAACTCTTCAATTAAACCACTTTTAGCAACTTCAGCGTATAAACCTTCAATTGGTAAAAACATAATACCAAAATCAGTTGTATAAGGTGGTTCTATATATTTATCTTTAATATCTTTAGCACAATTTTTAATTCTTGTCTTAAGTAATGAAACAGCATCATCAATTCTATTCTTATCCATAGAATCATATGCTTCTAATAAATTAGAATATGTATCTAATGGGAATTTAGAATCTATTGGTAATCTAACAATACTATTATCATCTTCCCCAGGTAATTTAATAGCAAATTCAACTGGATCTTTTGACTTTTGTTTAGTTATAACATTTTCTTCATATTGATCTTTTGTTAATAATTCACTTAATATTTGAGAAAGTTGCATTTCACCCCAAATACCTCTTGTCTTAACATTAGATAATACTTTTTGTAAATTGCCAACATCACTAGCAAGATTCTTCATCTCACCAATTCCCTTAGTAACTTCAAGTAAATTGTCTTGTACCATCTTAAATGATTGACTTAATCTAGTATTCAAAGTACTTTCAAGTTTCTCATTAACAGTTTCACGCATTTCATCAAGTTTCTTACTATTATCAGCTTGAAGTTCTTTAATTGATTCAGATAATGTTTTTCTAATACTTTCTAAATACTTTTCAACTTTATCAGTGTTATCTTTTACTCTATTTTCAACACCTTCAATGTTTTCTTTAGTAGCATTTTTAAATAAATTTAAATCTTTATTAACGCTGTCTGTAATTAAACCTTGCATTAATACAAACTTCGAATCAAGTTCAGATTTTAATCTACTTATTTCTTCTTTTACTTCTTTTTCTATATTATTAATATCATCTTTAACATTTACACTAACTGTTTTTTTAAAATTAATAAATAATAAAGCAATAGTTACTAATAATAAAACTATCGTAACAATCAATAAAATAGTATCAAGCATAATAAGACTCCTTTGAATCATTTAAAATACTAGTATATTATACAACAATTTAAAATTATTTTCTATATTATAACAATAATAATATATTAAAAAAGTAAGGTTTGACCTTACTTTTAAATAATTATTTTTCATAAACTAATATATTATTATAAATAAACTTTTCTTTTGAATCATCATTTTTTATAATACCTTCTTTATAGGCTCTATGTATTAATAAAGAATCTAAGTTATGTATAGAACCTAATATATGAGGAATAATATTTTCAAGATGTTCTGGAATAATATCTTTTATTAAATCAAATAAACCTTTATATAATTTACTATAAGTATTATTAATATCAGAATCTTCTTTTATTTTATTTATTAATTTTTGATAATTATTTTTATTTATAGAGAGTAAATTACTTTTAATAATATCATTTTCAATATAGAAGAATCCTAATTTTAATAAGTTATTGAATTGATTTAACTCTTCGCTATTTAAATCAGACTGCCTAAATTCACCAAAGAATAACTTACCAATTAATTTTATATTATCTTCTATAATAATTTCTGATTTATTACAATTTAATATTGCGTTTTCTTCATTATCATTATTATTTGTTGAAAAACTAATAAAATAAGAATTCTTATTAACATCATTATAATTCTTATTAATACCATCAAGTTCATCAATATTTTCTATAAAATAACAATCCCATTCAGTCTTATCACGTCTATCAATAAATTTAAAATCATCTAATGTTACAGTATAATTAATATGAATAATAAATGACCATAATAAATACTCATCTTTTATATTTTTATTATCAATTAAGCTTCTATAATAATCTAAATTGTTCTTACAAAAACTTATTACACTATCATAATAAGTATTATAGTTATCTTTTATATATTTATTACATTTTAAAATAACATCTTTTCTAATAAATGCAATATTACATAAATACTTATTATTACTTGTTTTAATTAATGCTTCTTTGTTTAATAAAATATCAATATAATCTAAAACATAATTTTTACTTATACCTAGTTCAATAGCAAAATCATTTACACTACATTCATTATCAAAACAATGATATAAAAGATTTTGTACAAGTAAAGTCTCTAAATAACTTCTAATTGGATTGTTTGTATTACCTGCCCACATCATATAAAAATTTTTAGGTATAAATGCTGTTTTACCTGATATTTTTTCCATCTTTAAATACTCCTTTAACTTTTTTCTAATTTCTGAAAGTCTCCACTTTACAGTTCCTAAAGGTAATTTTAATTCTTGTGAGATTGTATTTAGACTTTTGTCTTCAATGTAATAAGCATATAAGATAGTAGCATAATCAGTACTTAATAGTTTTATTGAATTATTAATTTTAATAATTACTTCATCTTTTATTTTATTTTCATAATAATTAGGATTTTCATCTTTTGTATCTACATCCGATGTATATTCTATTCTCTTTC
>JAEEJT010000162.1 GCA_016282055.1 Bacilli bacterium | reverse complement strand
CATAATTAAACAAAACTTATTTATTGTTTATTATATTAACTTGTAAATAATAATTAATTATACTATAATTATAAAGAGGTGATTATATGAATATAGATTATTCAAATTTAATATTTAAAGAAAATCCTAATATTAAAAACAATATTATACAAATAAAAGATAAATTATTAAAAGTAAATAAAGAAAACTCCAACCTAACAGGTTGGATTAATTATCCAAATGAAATAACAAAAGATGAAATAAATAAAATAAATGAATATGCTAAAGAAATACAAAATAAAAGTAATGTATTAGTTGTTATTGGAATTGGTGGATCATATCTAGGGACAAAAGCAATAATAGATGCTTTAGATTATTCATTTGATAGAAAAGATAGAATTGAAGTAATTTATGCTGGTATGACAATATCTAGCTCTTATTTAAATGATTTAGTTAAATATTTAGAAAACAAAACATTTACTATAAACTATGTATCCAAATCAGGAACAACTATAGAACCAGCAATAGCATTTAGAATTCTAAAGAATCTATTAATAAAACAACATAAAGATAAATTCAATGAATATATTTATGTTACAACATCAAATGGAACAGGTAATAGTTACAAAGAAGCTATAGAAAATAATTATAAACTATTATTTATTCCTGATAATATTGGTGGTAGATATTCTTGTTTTACAGCTTGTGGATTACTACCAGTTGCTGTTAGTAATATTAATATAGAAAACATACTAAATGGTGCTAAAAGTGCAACAAGTGATTTTATTAATAATGATTTTAATAATAATATTGCTTTAAAGTATGCTTACGCAAGAAACATATGCTATCAAAATAATAAACAAATAGAATCTTTATGTGTATTTTCACCAAGACTTAAAACATTACTATCATGGTGGGAACAACTATTTGCAGAAAGTGAAGGGAAAAACAAAAAAGGATTATTACCAGTTGGAAGATTATTTTCAACAGACTTACATAGTATTGGTCAAATGATTCAAGATGGTCCAGAAATCCTATTTGAAACAATGCTTGAAGTAAAAGAACCTCTAGAAAATATTACAATTCCTGAATCTAATAATAATTATGATGAACTAGATTATTTAATTGGTAAAGATGTTCACTATATTAATAATCAAATGCTTAATGCTACATTAAGTGCTCACAATCAAAAAGGAAATGTTCCAGTAGTTCTTCTTTCAATAGATAATCTAAATGATTATAACTTAGGCTATTTAATGGAAACATTTATGTTTAGTTGTGCAATATCAGCTTATAATATAATTGATGATCCATTTAATCAACCAGCAGTAAATGAATATAAAAATAGAATGTATAAACTACTAGGTAAAAAATAAAAGTGCATTTTAAATGCACTTTTTTAATTATATTTATATGTTTCAACGATAGTAGAAACAAACATTTTAATATCAGAAGATTCATCGTAACATAATTTCTTTAATTCTTCTAATTGTTTATCAAACTTATCATAATCAATCTTAATAGGTTTACCAATATGAATTAAATTATTTGGAGTATTTTTCATTCCCTCTTCACTCATAAGTAATTCTTCGTATAACTTTTCACCAGGTCTTAAACCTGTAATTTGAATCTTAATATCGACGTTTGGTTTATAACCAGATAACTTAATTAAATTATAAGCAAGATCATAAATCTTAACTGGTTTACCCATATCAAGAACAAATATTTCACCACCACTAGCATAAGCTCCAGCTTGTAAAACTAAACTAACAGCTTCTGGAATAGTCATAAAATATCTAATAATATCTTTATGTGTAACTGTAACAGGTCCACCTTGTTCAATTTGCTTTTTAAATAGTGGGATAACACTACCATTACTTCCAAGTACATTACCAAATCTTACAGCAACAAAATCACAACTACTAGTCTTAGCAAACTTTTGAACAATCATTTCACAAATTCTCTTACTAGCACCCATTATATTTGTTGGATTAACAGCTTTATCAGTAGATATTAAAATAAATTTATTAACATTATATTTGTTACAACAATAACAAGTATTATAAGTTCCAAATACATTATTCTTAATAGCCTCATGAGGGCTACTTTCCATTAATGGAACATGTTTATGAGCTGCAGCATGGAAAACGATAGATGGTTTATATTCTTGAAATACGCTCTCTAACTTCCCAAGGTCTCTAACTGAACCTATAATAGCCTTAATATTAACATTGGGTAAATTCATCTTTATTTCTTGTTCAATATCATAAGCATTATTCTCATAAATATCAAATACGATTAATTGTTTTGGATTATGTTTAGCAATTTGTCTACACAACTCACTACCAATACTTCCTCCACCACCAGTAACCATTATAACTCTATCTTCAATATAACCAATAATGTCTGATAAATTAACAACAATTTCTTCTCTACCAAGTAAATCATTAATCTTTACATCACGCACTTGATTTAAAGATACTTCACCATTAATTAAATTACTAATACTTGGTAATATTTGAACCTTGCATTCAGTTTCATTACAAATATTAAGTATTTCTTTTAAATTAGTTTGATCAATAGATGGAAGAGAAAGAATAATTAAATCAATATTTTTTTCTTTAGCAATTCTTATAATATCATTTCTATTACCTAATACTTTTATGCCAGAAATAGTTTGATTTAATTTATTCTCATCATCATCAATAAAACAAATAGGATTAATGTAAAGTTTTTTATTACTATATATTTCTTTAATAATTGTTGAACCGGCTTCTCCAGCGCCAATGATCATTAATCTTTTTAAATCTTTAGTCTTTAATGTATTTTTGGCATTATATAATCTAGAAAGTCTAAATACAAATCTTGGAACATGAGCAGATAATATAGAAAATACAAAACTTACCCAAATCCAACTAATATGTAAAAATTTAATATCTAACACTTTAAAGATAGATAATAATATTAAGTTTGTTGCACAAACAATAAGATTTGCATAAACTATCTTTAGGCTTTCACTAATTCCAGCAAACTTCCAAATAGTATCATATAAACCAAAAACCTTATATATAATTACAGTAAATAATGAAACACCAATACCATAATATAATAAATTAGAACAAAACTCTGATAAAATATTCCCATCATTATTATATACAATAAGTATTGATAAAAAAGAAATAGCATAAATTGCTACAAAATCATATAACATTAATAATAATTTATTTCTTAATTTAATAATCATTTTTTGATTTGTCATTTTATTCACCTGTACTTTTATTATTATATCACATATTAATACTATAAACAATTAATACATAAAAAAAGTTAGTAGATATTTCTACTAACTTTATTTTGCTTCATTTAATCTTTTTTGTTTGCACTTTTCTCTTAATTCATCAATCTTATTAAAATCAAGAACAAGATTAACACATATACCAATAAGTAAACTTATAATGAATGCAACAGCAATCCATAAAACTCTATTAATCTTATTAACTGTAAGTACAATAGTTGTATAATAATAATAAACAGAACTATTAGATTCAAATACTTCAGATTCAATTCGTTTTAATTCTTTTGTTGCTTCAACTAATTGTTGTTTATAAGATGTTAAAGTACTATTAAACTTTTGAACATTATCAATAAAATCTTGATCTGTTTTACTATTTTCATAGTTATTAATCTTAATTTCAATTAATCTTATTTCTTCTTCAAAGTCTCTTATTTCACTAGTTAAACGAATAAGTTCTTTATTATAAGATTCAATTTCAATAGAATATAATGTTCCAGAGTTTTGTAATAAAGTATCTCTTTGTTGAGTCAAATCATCATACTTTAATTCATCAACATGTTTTTTATTTTCAAGATTAGTCTTATTATCAATTAAAGTATTATAATAAGTTGTATAATCTAATACATAACCTCTATTATTTAACTCTGTTTCAATTTGTTCAAGGTTATAGTTTTCAAATATTTTATTAGTAATAGTCTTAATTTCTTGTAACTCTCTACCATCTTTAACAGTAATATTACCAAAGTTATCTAATAATTCATCATATCTTGAATCGATTAAATTAAGTTGTAATCTTAAATAAGTAATCTTATTTTCAAAAATTGTAGATGAATCAAATAATTGAATATAATAATCATAGTTCTTTTCATCAATTAATTGATTACTTATAACATTAGGTTCTTTAGCAATAGCTTGTAATAAATCTTTTGCTTGAACTAAAGAAAAATAATGTTTCTTTAAAGTAACTTTAAAACCTTTATATTTTACAACATAATCATTATCTTCTTCATTCATCTTAGCAACATTTTTGTCATATAAAGTATCCCATTCAATAGATTCAATAGCACCTTTATCATATAACTTAGCCATATCAAGCCCTTTTAATGACTCATATTGTTTTTGATACTTATTTAAAGATTCTAAACTAACTAAATCACGATATTCAAATTTAGTACCTTCATAATAATATCCATTTTCATAACAATCAATTGAGTATGAAAACATACCTTCATATGTTGAATTCAATTTATTATGAAAATAAATTCCAATTGTTGCTAAAATAAATAAACCTAAAGTAACAATTAATAATAATTTTGTTCTATTAAAAATAACTCTTAATAAATCAGTAAAAGTTATAGTATTTTCATTTTCGTTCATTTTATTCTCCCTGTATTATATTATTAACAATTTCATCCATTAAATCTTTTTTATCTATCATATCTTTTGCTAACTTTAATTGACATCTAGCTCTGAAATAATTTTGTCCTGGATAATATATTCTAAAATATACATCACCATCAAGATAATCTGTAATAAATCTAACAGCTACTTCTGCTGTCATAGTAATAGCACCTAATGTTAATGTATTAATTTCATCTTTAGTTAAACTATCTTTAACATTTTCTAAAAATCCAGTTGAGAAAGATTTAAACTTATCAAAATCTAAGAATACTTTCTTTAAATTAGTTTCATCTTCTTTACTATTATTACAAGAATATCTAATAGCATCACCATAATCAAATCCAACAAGACCAGGCATTATAGTATCCAAATCAATAACAGTCAAATACTTTAAATCATTTTTTGAATATAAAACATTATTACACTTTGTATCATTATGAGTAACTCTAGTTCTAAGACGTCCTTTTTGTTGCATCTTAGTCATAGTTGTTACAATATCTTCAATTGCAAAAAGTTCATCACATAACCATTTAACTTTTTTATAGCGTTTATATTTATCTTTTCGAATACTTTTTCTTAATAAATTATATCTGTTAATTGAATTATGAAAGTTTGGAATAGTTATATATAAATCCTCAACCTTAAAATTATTTAAATAATTTTGAAATATACCAAATGCTTTACCACATTCATTTAATATTTGTAAATCATTAGGATTATCAAATGTAACAGAATCATCAATGAATCTATAACATCTCCAATATTCATGCTTTTCATCAATAGTATAATATTCACCATCAAGTGTTGTTAAATAATGTAATACTTTATTTTTACTAGTAGCTTCAGTCTTTTTAATTTCATTTCTAATATACTCAGTAACTTTAGAGATATTACTCATTACTTTATCAGGATGTTTAAAAACAAATTTATTAACTTTTTGGACAATATATTTTTTTTCAACACCTTCTCTTAAAAAAGAGACAAGGAAAGTCGTATTAATATGCCCACCACATAGAATCTCACAACCTATATAATCCCCTTTAATTTGAAAACATTGACATATTTCTTCAATTAACATTTTAATCCTCTTATTTTAAAATTCGTTTCTTTTGATGATGTAAAACTTTTAATAAAATGTACCAAACAATATCACATACTTGAAGTGGTATACCAACAATATAAACATACCATATATCTTCAACGTTTATAAACTGCAAATGTATAGCAAGACATAAAGACCATAATAATCCAGCAACAATAAAAGGATTTAATATAGCTTTACCTAAAACACTATTTAAAACCAAGTAAACAATAAATGAAACAGGAATTGCATAAATAAAAACTAAATAATTTGTATCATTAGATCCAAACCAAGAAAATGTAACAAATAATATAGTTGCAACAACCCATACAACAAGTATTGATAACATTATTATTAAAGCATTTTGAAATGCTTTAGACATTTTAGTTCCTTTAACAACTTTTTCTACTATCTTTTCGTCATCAGTTAATAAAGTATCAATGCTTACATTAAAAAGTTTACTTAACTCATATAGAATCTCAACATCTGGTAAAGATTCTCCTCGTTCCCATTTTGAAATTGCTTTATCAGAATAATTCAATTTATTAGCAAGATCTGCTTGAGTTAAATTCATTGCTTTTCTAAATTTTATTAAATTTTTTGCTAAAACATTACGAATATTTTCCATAATACTATTATATAATATTTTTTTTCTTTTTTCAACAACTACTTTTAACTAACTCTACTCACAGTAGAAATCAAAAAATAATCAGTAGACATAGTATATATATAGTGTAGGTAGGTATTTTTAATATCATATTGTATAATAATAATATATAAAGAAATGATTTAGGAGGATTATTATGAAAGTATGTATTACAGCTGAAAGTACTATTGATTTACCTATTGAATTATTAAACAAATACAATATTAAAACTGTTCCATTTACTATTAATCTAGGAGATAAAACAGGTCTTGATGGTGAAATCAAAAGTCGTGAGATTATTGAATATGTAAATAAAACAGGAATATTGCCAAAAACATCTGCTGTTAATGAATGTCAATATACTGACTTTTTTAAAGAGATTTTAACTGAATATGATGCTATTGTTCATATTTCATTATCAAGTTATATAAGCTGTGCTTATCAAAATGCAGTAAATGCTAGTAAACAATTTGATAATAAGATATATATAATTGATTCAAAAGAATTATCAACAGGAATTGCTCTTCTTGCAATTTACGCATCAAAACTAGCAAATAATGGTATGAGCCCTTTTCAAATAGTAAACTCTGTAGTTAAAAGAATACCAAACAATCAAACAAGTTTTGTATTAAAGCGAGTTGATTATTTATATAAAGGCGGTAGATGTAGTTCATTATCATACCTTAGTGCTGCTCTTCTTAAAATAAGACCACAAATAGTAATGTCTAATGGAACAATGATGTCAAGAAAAAGATACGTTGGTAAAATGAAAAATTGTATTGAAAAGTATGTTAAAGATACTTTAGAACAATTTAATACTCCAGATTTAGATACTGTATTTATTACTTATTCAACATGTGAAGAAAGTGACCTTGAAATGGTTAAAAATCTTCTAAAAGAAAGAGGATTTAAAAATATCTATCCAACAGAATCTGGAGCAACTATAACTAGTCATTGTGGAGAAGGTTGTCTTGGTATACTTTACCAAAATGATGGTAATAGTGAAGGCGTCTATATTGAAAAATAAAACTGTATTCATAGAATACAGTTTTTATTTACCTTTAAATATAATATTAAATACTGGTATAAACAATAAAACAATCCAACCAGGATGCCATTTATCAAAAATAAATCCTATACATAAAAATAAAATAACAATTAAAATAGTAATAAGATTTTTAATCTTATTATTTTTTGTATATAAAATAATTGGCATTAAAGGTATTAGCAAAAATACAACCCATCCTGGATGCCATTTATTAAATAAAAATCCTAGAATCAAAAATGCAATAACACATAATAATGGTGTAATTTCCATTATAGTATTCTTTACTTTATAATTCTTTTTAAATATTTGATATTTATCATGTATACTAACAACTTCTGGTATTTCTTCTTTTATTGTTTCAATACCATCTATCTTATTTAATTCATCAAAATCTAAATCAACTTCAATCCCTTTATTATTTACTTTTATTTTACTCATAACACACCTAAAATTTTACTATTTCTTTTACTTGAACAAGATTTGATAAAATAAGTTTTTCTTTAAACTCTATTACATCAACGATTGTATTTCCTTTAATTGTCAAGTATTCACCGCTAACTTTGTATAAATTCATGTTGTTTAAAGTAATATCAACTCCATTTATACTACTTGCATCTCCACTAACACTTGGATTAATCTTTATTATTTCACAAGATAAGTTCTTTAAATCAATTTCTTTACCTTTAAATTGAAATATTTTACAAGAACAAATCCCATTACTATGTAAATTACCTTTTGTTAATAATTCAACACATTGACAATCAGCCTCAAAACTTGCTGAACCATTAACTTTTATAATATTAGCATTAATGTTTCCATCTATTTTAGATAAACCATTTAATGTAACATCACCTGTACAATTAATATTTCCTAAACATTTTAATTTTCCATTTACAACTAATTCATTACAATTAATGTTTCCATTAATATGACAAGATCCATTTATTACAACTGAATCATAATCACCATTTTCAATAGTACCTGATCCATTTATTTTTATATCTTTTGCAAACATATAAACCTCTTTATCTATTTAAAATCAATCTCAATATTTAACTTTATATAACTTATATCTTTATACATCTAACTATTAAACAATCCATTAAAAAAACAATAATAAATCAAATAATAGGCTAAATATAAAGATTTAATAGTATTCTATTCTAAAATATCACGTGTAGCAACAATATCTGAATTTAATCCCAAAACATTTTTAATTAATACATCACCAACTCTAACAGGAGCTTTACATTTAAATTTATTAATTTCATCCATAATTAAAAATATCTTTTCTTTTGGAATAGGATTAGATGTTTTAATAGGTAATCTTTTAAAACTCACACTATCAATATAAACAGTCGATGTAATAGTTCTTTCAGGATTAACAGCTTCTGTTTTACCATACTTTATTCCTCTATTACAACTATTCCCAGTTACATTTAAATTATCATCAACTTTAAGATGACAACCTCTTGGACAAATTATACAAATAAACTCTTTCATTCAACCACCTCGAATGATAATGTTTTGCTTCCTTCTTCTTTTTTAATTAAATCAAATTCACTTTCATTTAATCTTAAAGAAAGATTTTCCATTTCAGCAGGTAATAAATATAATTTTTTAAATGATTTAATTACCTTACCATTTAATAATACATTAATAGTACATTTATCAAATGGTTTTTTACATCTAAACTTAACATAAATATCATTTAAAGAATTAATATGACTTGTTGCAGGGACAACATAACCAACGTTATTTCCAGACATTAAAGTAATAACTTCACTATTATCATTTAGTTCATCTTTAATATATTTACTAGCATTCTTCCCAGCAATACGAGCTTCACTTGTAACATAATCAACAAGATCATGGACATGTAAACTATTACCACAACTAAAAATACCATGAATACTAGTCTCTAAATATTCATTAACAATTGGTCCATTAGTTTTGGGATTAAGTTTTACTCCAATATCTTTAAGTAGTGGATTATAAGGAAGTAATCCAACACTTAAAAGTAATAAATCACATTCAAATTCAATGTCTGTTTCTTCAATGAAATTAAACTTATCATCAACTTTAGATATAACTACTTTTTCAAGTCTATCTTTTCCAACAATCTTTTTAACTGTATGACTTAAATAAAGTGGTATATTATAATCATTTAGACATTGAACAATATTTCTATTTAAACCATTAGAATATGGCATAAGTTCAGCAACACCTAAAACCTTAGCACCTTCTAAAGTCATTCTACGAGCCATAATTAATCCAATATCACCACTACCAAGAATAAATACCTTTTTACCAGCCATATATCCCATAATATTAGTATACTTTTGAGCAAGACCTGCTGTCATTACTCCACTCGGTCTATCACCAGGAATACTTATAGCTCCTCTTGTTCTTTCACTACATCCAGTAGAACAAATAATAGCTTTAGCTTTGCTTATAAAATAACCTTTATTATTAGAATAATATACCATTTTATCAGAAGTAATCTTAGTAACAAAAGTATCAGTTAATACTTCAATGTCTCTTTTTTTAACTTCATTAACAAATCTTATAGCATATTCTGGTCCACATAATTCTTCTTTAAACTCTTGTAAACCAAAACCATTATGAATACATTGTAATAAAATACCACCAAGATATTTATCTTTTTCAATAATAAGAATCTTCTTAATACCATTATCATATGCCTCAATAGCACTAGCCAAACCAGCACTACCACCGCCAATAACTATTAAATCATAATTACTTATCATAGCTATCACCCTTAATTCCTTCACAAACAACGTAAGAATTCTTATTATCTTTGCATATTTCTACAGGATTTTTACCTAGTTCTTTAGATAAAATATCTAAAACATAAGCCTCACAGAATCCCCCTTGACACTTACCAAAGCCTGGACGAAGTCTTTTTTTAACACCTTTAATAGTCGTTGCACCACAATTTCTATGAATACAATCAATGATTTCTCCTCTAGTAATCTCTTCACAGCGACAAACAATATCACCAAAATCACCATTAGTACTAACAAGTTTTTCTCTTTCTTCACTAGATAATTTATTAACTCTATATAAAGGTCTACGCTTAGGATTAAAACTAGTATTAACTTCAAGTTTTAAAAAACTTCCAATTAATTCAATAGCATACTCTCCAATAGCTTGACTACTAGCAAGACCAGGAGATTGAATTCCAAGCATATTAATAAAACCATCTTCACTATTAATAACAAAATCATTGCTTTCATGATAGCTTCTTAAACCACTAAACTCATGAATAACTTCTTTTAAATGCAAATCATCAACAAGTCTATAAGCTTCATTAACAATATTATCAAGTGTCATTTTATCACAACTAACATCTTCTCTATCATTAATAAACTCACTAGATGGTCCAATTAAATAATTTCCAGCAGTAGTTGGTGATATTAAAACACCTTTACCTTTACTAGATGGAACACTAAACAATGTATGTTTAACAAAATTCTTATCAAAATGATCTAAGATATAATATTCACCTTTACGTGGTTTAATAGTCTCTTTTTTATTAGAAACCATATTATTGATCTTATCACTATAAATACCAGCACAATTAACAACAACTTTTGCTAAATAATTAGATTTATTAGTGATAACATTAAATAAACCATTTTCTTTTTTAATATCGATAACTTCCTCGTTAAGGTTTAATTTAACACCATTATCTATGGCATTTTCCATTAAAGCAACAGTTAATTCAAAAGGATTAATAATCCCACAAGTTTTAGCATATAATGCTTTTGTTGCTTTCTTAGTAATATTTGGTTCTAATTCAACTAATTTATCTCTATCAATAATCTCAGTTTCAACACCATTTTCAAAACCCATTTGTTGAAGTTTAACAAGTGTATCCTCTTCTTCTTTATTTGTTGCAATTGTTAAAGATCCAATTCTTTGAAATTCAACGTCTAAATCTTTACAAACATCTTCAATTAAACTATTACCTAAACAATTAAATTTAGCCTTTAACGTGCCAGGATGTGGATCATAACCAGAATGAACTATTGCACTATTAGCACAACTTGTGCCTTCACAAACAT
>JAEEJT010000161.1 GCA_016282055.1 Bacilli bacterium | reverse complement strand
TATCAGTAAATACTGCGTTTATTTCACTATTATCATTATTTTTAAATGAATCATATTGTTTGCCTTGATTATTATATCTAACATAAGGATAAACAGTTTCATTTTTTGCATTAGTTCCTGAATAAGGAGAAACAAACTTTGATGATGTAGTAGGTTGTTCTACCTTTTTTTCTTCTATTTGAGCTATAACGAATTTTTCTCTTCTACTCATTGTCTTCTCCTCCAATTAAATCATCTAATTCTTTTTCAATAATTTCATCATCTTTATGAACGAAAGCACCTTTACTATAAACATTAGATGTTTCTTCACCAATTATATCAATAACCATTAAAGCCATTTTATTTAAAATTGCTTGTAAAGAAACATCAAACATAACTTTCTTTACCCAATAAACAGGATTAATAAAGTTAAGTGCACTCATTACACCTTTAGCAATTCCTGTAACATGTGCTTTTTTAGCGGCTTTAACAATCTTAGCTTCTTCAACTTGTTTTTTCTTATCAAGTATATTTAGAATAGATGAAATACGTAAAGATTTCATCTTAGAAATAATCTTTTTATTAAATATTTTTTCAAGACGCTCCATTATATAATAATCAAGTTGCATAAGTTCAGATACACTTAACTCATAAATAGGATGTTTTGACTCTGGATAATATACTTTAGCTATATCCTCAATCATTTGAAAACAAGTATCTTTTAAAACCATCATTTTTTCATTAGTTCCAACAGATGTTGCTTCTTCTTTATATTGATTCTTAGCATTATCAATTTTATTTTGAATAACTTCATTATCTACTTTAATAACAACTTTTTTAGCTTTTTCTTCTTCTTTTTTAATTGATGTCAATAAAATAAGAAAGTAAGAAAGTAAGCATAACATAAATCCTAATACTATGCCAATAAGAAATGGTAAGATATCAGCGAAAGTTGCATTACTTATTTTATCCTTTATTATACCAAGAAATAATAAACAGTACATAAAATTCACCATTTTTTAAATAACTTTTATATTTTATTATATCATAAAAACAATAAAAAGTGTATAAGCAAACCCTAAAAACATTCAAAAATTAAAAATTGTAATTATAACGATTTTATGGTATTATATTAACGGTGATTTTATGAAAAAAGGATATTTAATAGCTGTTGATCTAGATGGCACTCTTGTTCAAAACTTTAATGACTATGATAAATTAAGTTTAGAAACATTAAAAAAAATAAGCAAAGACAACTACGTTGTTATAGCAACAGGTAGACCATTACGTTCAAGCCTATATTATTATAATTTACTAGAATTAGATACTCCAATTATAAACTATAATGGTGCTCTTGTTCACCATCCAAATGATAAATCATTTAAAACAAATATGATTAGTGTAAAAAAAGAATACATTATTAAAATATTAAATGATAATAAAGATATAATAGATAATTTATTTAGTGAAATTGGAGATAATATCTATTTATACAAAAAACAAGATGAACTTAACCCTTATCTTCATCTTGATGGTGGAAAACTACACATTGGAAACTTTGAAGAGACACTTGATAAAGATCCAAACGGTTGTATAACATTTTCTAAAAAAGGAACAGAAAAACAACTTGAAGATTATATAAATAGAGAGTTTAATGGAACTTTAAAGATAAGATTTTGGGATGATGTTAACTATACTGTGAGTGAAATTTATAATCCTTTAACAACAAAAGGTAATGGAATTAAACAAATCATGGATTTTTATAAAATTCCTAAAGAAAAAACTATAGCTATAGGTGATGGGCATAATGATATTGAATTATTCCAAGAAACAAATATAAAAGTAGCTATGGGAAATAGCCATCCAGAACTATTAAAATATGCAAATTATATAACAAAAGATATTAAAGAACATGGTGTTTACCATTTTCTAAATGATTTCTTTAAATAAAAAGATTCACTTCATATGAAGTGAATCTATTTTTTTTATTTATACAAATTCATTTTGTTTCTAACAGCTGATAGTTCATCTAATGAATAATTAATAACTTCATCTAAGAAGAAATCTTCAATACAACATTTTACTTCAATAACATCACTATCATAATAGTAACCAGTAGCAGCATCTCTAATAACAACTTTTAGATAAATCTTAAAACTCTTATTATTAATACTAAAGTTTACAGTAACCTTATTGGTTGTAATATTAGTTATAGTAGTATTATCATATTTATTGATATTTGAATAAGTCTTATTATCTGTTGAATAAGCAACAAACTTTTCAAGATTTAAACCATCAATATCAAAATTATCAAACTTAATTTCAACTGTATTATTAGGATATAATGTATAAGATGATTTAGGACTTTCATTATTAAACATAATTCCTAAGTCACTAGTAATACCTATTGGTGTATATAATACATCATCAGTTTTAGAAAATGCCTTTTCAAAACGATAACATACTCTAAAATATAAACTCTCAGTAGAATCAACATCAACTGTAAAATAATAATTTAATACTGTATTACTAAAATCAAAATCAGGTTGAACTTTATAATCGTTCCACATTATTCCATCTGTTGAATATTGTAAATAATAATTACCAGTTCTATTTAATAATGTATTAAATACCATTGTAACTTTATTAACATTATTACTTACTTCTTGTTTAACAATACCAAAGTTTGTAATTTTTTCAATAGTAACTTTATCTTCTTCTTGAATATCTATAGTATTAATATATGAAGCCTCACTCAACTTTAAACTATAAGATTGAGATTTAACAGCATAATAATAAGTCTTATTTGGATCAGATGTTTTATCAAGATAATAATTTAAACTAGATCCAGTGCAATCACTTGTAATAGCAATTACTTTATCTAAAGAAGGATCACCTTCAAAAGGAACTTCACTTCTATAAATAACATAGAATTTAGCATTATCATCATTATTAAATAATAATTTATTGTTATTACCTAAACGAGTAACCATTAAATTTGAAGGTTTATCAACATTTAAAGGAGACATTGTTGTAATCTCAGGTAATACAGCAGGTGTATTCCATAACTTATTTAAACCACCATTACTATTGATCTTATTCATTACTCTATCGATATAATTATAACAATATAAACTAACACCATCAACACCTTTAAGTGTATTAGCAACCATTATTTGATAATAAGCTTCTAAATCACTTGTGTTCCAACTATACGCACTTGCTGAATATTTTTGATAAATGCCCATTCCAGCATAACATTTAACATTTTTATAACTACAAACTTCTCCCCACCATTTCATTAAGTCAACATAAGGACATAATGGATGTTCAATAGCCCAATAAGCTTGAGGAAGAATATAATCAATCCATTCCATATTAATCCAATATAGAGTATCACTATAAAGATAAGCATCATAATGTATAAATGATGTTCTAGTTAAAGATCCTGTACTAGAAACCATACCAGTAGCCTCATCATAATATACTTTACCATCTCCACCTCTATATACTCCAGATGGACTTATACCTAATTGTACTCTTTTTTTATTAAATTGGTTATATAATCTCATACGATTTGATAATGCTTGAATAAATAAATTTACTTGTTCACGTCTAAAATCACCAAGTGTTAAACCTTCTGTATTATATTTATTTCTTGTTGCAGTATCATCAACACCAGAATCATAGAAATAATCATCGAAATGGATAGCATCAACATCATAATTTTGAATAACTTCCATACAAACATTTACTAGCCAATCTCTAATCTCAGGAATACCAGGATTTAAAATAACACTATTTGCACCTTGTAATAAATTATCAGGGTCTGATGCCATATTGTTACTATCAAATTGTCTTGATAAATTAACTAAATCAGTATTACCACTACTTTTACAAACTCTATAAGGATTCATCCAAGCATGGAATTCAATTCCTCTTTTATGACATTCATCAATTAACCAAGGTAAAAAGTCCCAATCAGGATTAGTACTATAATAAATACTATACTTAGCATATTGTGAAGGATAGAATGCATCATTCATAATTCTAATATGGAAAATTAATACATTCAAATTATAACTTTGCATCTTATCAAGAATACGAGTTAACTCAGTTTGATATTGTTGTTTAGAAGAATATCTACTAACATCACCAACTAAACCACTAACCCAACATGCTCTGAATTCACAATCAAGATCATATTCAGCATTAATTTCAACTTTCTCATTTGAATTTGCATAAGTTACATATTCGGCATTACTATCACTACTACCACCTACTTTAATATATTGTGTGTTTGTAGTAGCGCTTACATTAATAAACGATAATAAACCCATCATTATAAACATAATAAATAAAAATCTCTTTAAATATTTCATATAATCATCTCTCCGTTATTAATATTATACCATAATTGATGTTAATAATCTATAATTATTTTATATAAAAAATCCCAATCAAATGATTGGGATTATATCATATTCTATCTTTAATGTCATTATAATTATAACCAATACTTATTAAATAATTAATAATCTTTTGATTAGAATCTTTATTTTTATATTTATTCTTAAACTTTTGTATTTTTAAATCTAATACTTCTTTAGATCTATCATTAAACTTAATATTATTAATAGCATTATCAATTAAACAAATCGAAAAACCTCTATAAATAATTTTAGAATATAACTTCTTTTTAAAAACCAATAATGTATCAAAAGTAGTTATATCTAATTGTTTACTAATAAATTTATCTAAAACTTCTTTTTCTTTATCTAAAGAATATAAATCATAATAAGAATAAATCTTTCTTTTATTAAGATTTTTAATAAAACATTCTTTTCCTTTTAATGATAATATACATTCATTATAAATACTTTTAGCTAACTCTAAATCATTAATATAACCTAAAGTTAATAATTTATTAATAAATTCTTCTTTATAAATATTATTACCTAAAAATTCAATGATTTCGTTTTTAGATCTAAATTTAGATGAAATATATTTAATACAATCATTATAGCTATTATATTTATTAATATCATTAATAATTAAATTTATTTCATTATCATTTAATATCTTATTATTCGTTAAATTATACTTAACAATAATATCATCATTAATTATATATTCTTGGTTATTAATCTTTAATATAAAATCATTTTTATTTCTTAATAACAGTATTTGATTCTGATTCATATGTGAAACCTTCTCCTCTAACTTCGCTTGCACGCATACAGAAGAAGAAAGCTTTTGGATCAATCTTTTCAATTATATCTCTTAATTTATTGTATTCATAACTTGAAAGTAAACAACAAATCATCTTCTTATCAGTTTTAGAATACTCACCAATAACTTTAAATCCTGTAACACCACGAGCGAACTCATTTATTAGGACTTTAGTTATCTCCTCACAGTTATCAGATATTATATACACACTACGTTTATTAAATCCATCAAATATTGTTGTATCCATTACAACACCACAAACAATAACAAATATTATTTCATATAATAATACATCTAGTTTTTGATGCATAGCAAAGAAACCACCAATAATAATTAAACCATCAATTAAATATAATGAAACAGAAAATGACATATGGAAAAACTTATGCATAAGCTTTTGAGGAATTTCAGTTCCACCAGTAGAACCACCATTCTTAACAACAATACCTAAACCATATCCCATTATAACAGATGAAAACAATACAATAATAACAAGATCTAATCCTTTAATATCAATCTCAGGAAAATGATTTAATATAAATTCATAAATCTTACTAAACAAATAATCAAATAATGGATAAGTTAATGCTCCATAAATAGTATTAAAGAAAAACTTTTTACCAATAAGAAATAAACTTATAACAAGCAATATTGAGTTAATAATAAGGATAGCAACAGCAGTATTCATTCCAAATACTTCATGAATAATAACTCCTAAACCACTAGCTCCACCAATATCAAGAGCAATAGGTTCAACAAAAAATGCAAAACCAAATGCAACAAGCATTACACCTAGTGTCATATTTAAATAAGTTTTTATAAATTTCTTGTGTTTTTTAAAAAATTCTTTCATATTATTTACCTGCATTATACTTTAAATAAGAATTTAAAAATTCTTTTATATCTCCATCCATAACTGCTTGAATATTTGCTGTTTCACAACCAGTACGTAAATCTTTAACCATAGAATAAGGATGGAATACATAAGATCTTATTTGACTTCCAAATCCATTATTACTAGCTTCACCATTAATCTTTCTTAACTCTTCATCTTTCTTTTCTTGTTCAAGTTGGAAAAGTTTAGCTTTTAAAATTTCAAATGCTCTTTCTTTATTTTGAATTTGACTTCTTTCATTTTGACAAGTTACAACAATTCCAGTAGGAAAATGAGTAATTCTAATAGCACTATCAGTTTTATTAATATGTTGTCCACCAGCTCCACTTGATCTATAAGTATCAATTCTTATATCTTCATCTTTAATAACAACATCAATATTATCAGTAATAACTGGAGTTACAGTACATCCACAAAATGATGTGTGACGTCTAGCATTAGAATCAAAAGGACTAATACGAACTAAACGATGAACACCATGTTCACTCTTTAAATAGCCATACGCATTATCACCTTTAATAACAAAAGTAACACTCTTAATTCCAGCTTCATCACCATCTTGATAATCTAAAACTTCAAACTCATAGCCATTATTCTCAGAAAACATCTTATACATTCTAAATAGCATACTAGCCCAATCTTGACTTTCAGTTCCACCAGCACCAGGATGCAATTCAAAAATAGCATCACTATCATCATATGGACCTGATAATAATAACATTTCTTCAAGATTAGATAGATTAGTTTCAATATTTTTAATTAATTCTTTAACATCATTATCTATTTCTTCACTACTAACTTCATTATTCTTTTGCATATCATAATAAAGTTGCAATTCTTCTACACTAGTTGATATTAAATTAAATTCATTTACAATGTTCTTGTCTTTTTTATCTTGTTTTAATACTTTTTGAGCATTCTTCATATCGTCATAAAAATTAGATTGCATCATTATCTTTTCATTATTGATAATGTTTTGTTTTAACTCATCTAATTTTATTGCCTTTTCAAGACCACTCACACGTTCATTAAAATCATCAAGAACTTTTAAAACTTCATAATTTTCCATATAAATATCCCTTTTACTTATAATATTATACCATTTTTTTTACCATTTGTATATTAAAAAATATAGCGAGATTAAATCTCGCTATAATTAAAACTTTATAACAACTGGTGCTTTAGTAAAAGAATAAATTGTTGCAGTAGCACTAGTTAAATATAATACTTCTGTATTATCATCATCTGCTTTATACATACTTTTTAATTCAGGATTATTATCAAGCATACTAACTTTTGCTTCTAATCTATCATCTCTAACAACTTTAGCTTGAATTCTAATCCAATCACCTTGACAAAATCCTGATATTTCAACTTTATTATTATTAACCATTTGTTTAGAAACATTCTTTATCTTTCCAGTTTGAATATATAATTTATCTTCGAATATATTTAATGCACCAAATGGTCTAACTCTAGGTTGATCACCTTCAACTGTTGCTAAAAAGAATACTCCACATTTTTTTAAAAATTCATAAACTTCTTTCATTTTAACTCTCCTTTATTTACAATATTTCTTAAGTTCTTCTTTTTCTTCAATACTTACTCTAAAAGAATCATGTATTTTACTAATCGCTTTATTTTGTGTAAACTTATTTAAATTATTATTTTCTAAAAACTTTCTAGTTTCAAGAGGATATTTAATATATAAATCACACAAAAGCCATGCTTCAGCCATATTAACATAAAACTTATCACTCTTAATACTATTTAACATACTAAATATTTTAGATAAATTCTCTTCTAAAACAAAATGAGATAGAATCATTACAATACCCGTTCTTGAAATGAACTCTTCGTTACTACAAGATAAATCTAAAGCAATCTTAAAATATTTATCTTTATGTTTTCTAACTATCTTTATAGAATTACAGAAACTATCACACAATGCCCAATTATCTATTTTTTTAATATGATTCATAAAATATTTATAGAATAATTCTTCGTCTTTTATAAAAGATATAACAAGACCTTGAATCATTATTTCTTCATAATATTTATCATAACTAAAAGATAAAAAATCAAGAATATCTTTTTTTGATAACTCTTTACTGATATTTCTCATAATAGGTAGTCTAATACCAATGAGTTCATACTTCGAGTTTAATATCAATCCCTTATGAAACTCTTTATACTCTAAATCTTGAAAAGTATATAAATAATCGATATATTCTTTATAGCTCTTAGTATCCATACTTCACCTATATTTCAAAATTCACATTATATTTCTTATCTATTAAAATATAATTATTATTATATTTAATAGACATTTCTAAATTATATTTATTTTCTTTCAATAATTCTTCTTTATTTAAATTACTAACTAATCTTTTTTCAATAATTGATTCGTATTTTAAAATATCAGAATATTTATTATTAATATAATCATCACTCATAATTAAACAAACATATTTAATATTTTCTAAATAAAACTGATCAAAATATTCTTTATAATTATGAGGTATATAACAACCTTCAATAATTATATTTTGATTATTTTCAATATTTGTCTTAATTATCTCTTTAACTATATTCCATAAATAATCAACTAATTTATCATCATCATTTACTGTTAAATTAGTATTATTACTTCTTATAAGTCCCATTTTTAAATGATCTATAGATAAATAAGTATATTTATATTTTTCTAATAACTTTTGAGCAAGTAATGTTTTGCCTGTATGAGAACTACCTGAAATTAAAATTACCATAATAATCTTTTATAAAATTGCTGTAATTATGATAATTAACCAATCATATACACCATGAGCAATAATTAATGAAAATAAAGTACAATTCTTAATCTTGTCTCGACAAAGAACCAAAATAAGACCAATAAATGCTGTAATTATAACTTGTATATAATTACCATATAAAATATGAAAAAAACCAAATAATACAGAAGTTATAATAATAGGAAAAATATTTGATTTAAATAACTTTTTAAATCTATTTAATAAATAACCTCTAAAAATAAATTCTTCAGTTAAAGCAACTCCAAATGTTAAATAGAAAAATTCAAATATATATTGCCAAACATATTTATATTTTGATGATGAATATAAATTTTCTTTACCAAAAATAAGAATTGGAATAAGTGTTATAAATAAACTCATTACACAGGCAATAATAAGACCAATAATAATTTGTTTTAATATATTTTCTTTACAAATTCCAAATTCACTCAATTTTTCTTTTTTAATTAAAACTATTAAGAATGGTACAATTGCTATTGATAAATATGTTATAATAACTAAAACCATTCTAACACCTAATGGAAACTTCATTATTAAATAATTATTAAAACACATTACACCAAAAACCATTAAACCAACACTAATAATTGAAATAATTAATTCTATTATAATAGCTTTTTTTTCACTCATAAAAACTCCTTTTTATCACTTCAATTTAAATTATACTATAAAAATAAAAGATTATCTATACAAATAGATAATCTTTATTTATTATAAGTTCTTTCCACAGCAGTTTTTATATTTCTTTCCACTGCCGCAAGGACATGGATCATTTCTACCTATTTTATTAGAAACTGCTTGTCTTTTTTGTGGTGCTTCACCACTATTAGTTCCAGTAGGTTTTAAAACCTCTTCTCTTTCTAATGGTGCATTTTCTTTAATCTTAGCACGATTTATAAATCTTGTTGTATCACACTCAATATTACCAATCATAGTTTCAAACTTTTGGAATCCAATATCTTGATATTCTCTTAATGGATTAAGTTGAGCATATGCTTGAAGTCTTACAGCTTGTTTTAACTCACTCATATCATCAATATGTTGCATCCAGTATGTATCAACGATTCTTAATAATACAACTTTCAAGAATTCTTTATAAATTTCAATTGGGAATTCATTCTTTTTCTCATTTAATAATTCAACACATTGGTTATAAAGAATATTAGATGCTTCTTCACTTGTTTTTTGTTCAAATTGAGTAATTTGGAAAGTAGCTGGAGCAAAATATATACCATCAGTTTCTTTCATAATCTTATTTGGATCAACGAATCCTTTTTTACTATTAGGATCAACGTATGTAATACCAATTCTATCACAAGTATTTTTCATCATCTTTAATACAATGTTTGTAATATCATCTAAGAATAGGATTTGATTTCTCTCATCATATATAATTTCTCTTTGTTTTCTTAATACTTCATCATATTCAAGAATAGTTTTACGATTGTCAAAGTTATTACCTTCAACCTTCTTTTGAGCACTTTCAACGAATCTTGAGAACATTTTAGACTCTAAAGGAGTTTCATTTGTAGAATTCTTATCAGCTAAAACTAACATTGATAACATAGATTTAAATCTATCACTACCAAATCTTCTCATTAAATCATCTTCAGCACTTAAATAGAATCTTGTAAAACCAGGATCTCCTTGACGACCAGAACGTCCACGTAATTGGTTATCAATACGTCTTGATTCATGACGTTCAGTTCCGATAACAACAAGTCCACCCAATTCTTTAACACCTTCACCAAGTTTAATATCAGTTCCACGTCCAGCCATATTTGTTGCTATAGTAACAGCAAACTTTTCACCAGCATGAGCAACAATCTCAGCTTCTCTTTCATGTTGCTTAGCATTTAATACATTATGAGGAACATGACGTTTTTGTAATAAATTAGAAAGTAACTCACTTGTTTCAATTGAAATAGTACCAACTAAAACTGGTTGACCTTTTTTATAACGTTCTAAAATCTCATCAGCAATATTATCAAACTTAGCTTTCATTGTTAAAAACATTAAGTCTGGAGCATCAACTCTTATAACAGGTAAGTTAGTTGGGATTTCAACAACATACATATTATAAATATTTCTAAATTCTTCTTCTTCAGTCTTAGCAGTACCAGTCATACCAGCAAGCTTTTTGTACATTCTAAAGTAGTTTTGGTAAGTAATTGTTGCAATAGTTCTTGTTTCTTTCTTAACTTCAACATGTTCTTTCGCTTCAATTGCTTGATGTAAACCATCTGAATATTGTCTACCATGCATTAAACGACCAGTAAATTGGTCAACAATAATAACTTTACCATCATTAACAACATATTCAACGTCTTTAGTCATAGCATAATTTGCTTTTAAAGCATTATGAATATGATGTAATAAATTAACATTCTTAACATCATAAAGATTTTCTATTCTAAAAAATCTTTCAGCTTTTTCCATACCACTTTCAGTTAAAGTAACATGTTTTAATTTAATATCAATTTCATAATCAGCATGTTCTTCATCATTTAATAATCCTTTAACAAATAAATCTGCTTGTTGATATAAGTTACCAGTATTCTTTTCACCACCACTAATAATAAGAGGAGTTCTTGCTTCATCGATTAAAATAGAGTCAACCTCATCAACAATAGCAAAATTAAGTGGTCTTTGAACCATTTGTTCTTTATAATTAACCATATGATCTCTTAAATAGTCAAATCCAAGTTCTGAATTTGTACTATAAGTAATATCACATGCATAAGCTGCTTTTTTATCTTCAGGAGATAATTCTCTTAAATTCAAACCAACACTTAAACCTAACCAATTATATACTTGTCCCATTTCTTTAGCATCACGACCAGCTAAATACTCATTGACAGTAACAATATGAACACCTTTACCTGATAAAGCATTTAAATAAGCAACCATTGTTTCAGTTAAAGTTTTACCTTCACCAGTCTTCATTTCAGCAATATTACCGCCATGAAGAGCTAATGCACCCTCAACTTGAACAAAAAATGGAGTCATACCTAATACACGAGTATCAGCTTCACGACAAGCAGCTAAATCATCAATACAATTTTCATTTAATGTTTCACCAGTCTTTAATCTATCTTTAAGAATATTAGTTTGATTTTTTAATTCATCATCACTCATAGCTTTATAGTAATCAGCCTTAGCATCAACTAATTTAGCTATTTTTTCTACTCTTTTAAGTTCTTTATATCCTGCGTCAAATAATTCTCTAAACATTGTATTATCCTTTCTTTTCTTGATAATCTATTAAACTAATTTTAACATAATTTAACTAGATTATCAATATTTATGACAAAATCTTAAAATTATTTGTATAAATAAAAAAAACTAAGTCAATTTATTAACTTAGTTTTCTTCTTTTATAAAATTAAATATTAAAACTTCTTTTTAAATGTCTTTAATAAACCAAATAAAGCAACTAATTCAAATATATAAGCAAAACTAAACCAACTACAACCAGATGAACTATTCTTTTCATAAATAAGCTTAATAGTTTTATCAGATTGAATATTTGTTAAAACATCATTATAACCAATAAATTTATAACCAGATTTATTTGGAATATTATCAAGTCCCTTAGCATCTTCTCCTGCTTTTACAGTTTCAGTTCCTAAAATGATATTATTTTCATCAACGTAAGTGATAGTATATTCGATAGTTGGTTCTATAGTTTCATATACTAATTCAACAATAAAATCTTTTGATGAACCAAAATCACCACTATAATCCCATCTAGCATTAGGATAACCACTTGGAACTTGTTCTAATACAAGATTACTATTACTTAATAATGTAGTAGTTTTATATGTAGTATCATCAATCTTATAAATAACATTAATATTAAAATAATCATAAGAACATGTAACATTACATGTAGTATTAGAATAATTATAACTCCATTCTTTAAACATCTTTTTATTTTTAATATCATTATCTAATAAATTAGATGTTATATTATCTTCAATAGTACCATTCTTTCTTTCAAGTTCATTACCATTTATATCTTTAAATATATAAACATAAGTTATTAAGTTATAAACTGGATAAATATCAAGGTCACTTGTAACATTATTATAAGATTTATCCCATCTAACAAACTCTCTTCCAAAAGACGTTAATAAAGAACTATTAGGTGGAGTAGCATTTGATCCTGAATATACTTCTTCTGTCTTTAAAATATTATTATCTATATCATAGAAATTAACAGTATAACATCCAAGATTTGTATATAAAGGATAGATATCAAGATTTGCTTCAACACAAGTATATTCCTTATCCCATCCATTAAATACTTTTCCAGGAACATTCATATTTGTTGGGGCAATAGCATCACTAAATGGTGATACCTGTTGAGTTGAAATAACACTATTATTAGCATTATAAAACTTAACAGTAAATTTATCTTTTGTTGCTTTAACTCCATTACTCAAAACATTAGAATAATGTTGACACTTTACACCATATTTATAATTACTACCATTACTCACTTTATCAGTATAAGTAATAAAATCACTACTTTCATTACCAATTATATCAATAACTTCATTTTGATTAAATGTAACATCACTAGTGCTTCTATAAATGATATAAAACTTAGCATCATTATTCTTTCTAAACTTCAAAGTATTAGAAGTGCTTGATGTAGTTAAACTAACTAAAGTACAATCATTAATAGTATTATTTTTCATAGATTTAACAACTGGAAGAATAGATTTTTTAGTAAATAAGTTATTTCTAACTTTTTTCATATTATTCATTGCTGCAGTTGTTCTTCCTTTATACTCACCTTCTAGTGAATTATAATTATATACACTAGTACCTTCAACATTTTCTAAAGTATAACAATAAAGAATTTGATCCATTGCTTCTTCATCGCCAACCTTCCAAGAATAAATATTACTTGTTTCATCAGCCATATAAACACCCATTCCTGAATAAAGATTAACATTTTTATATTTACATACTTTATCCCACCAACTCATAACTTCAGCAAAACCAGCACTTTTATGAGTAAATGCCCAATAACTTTGAGGACAAATATAATCAATCCATTCATTATTAATCCATTTTACTGTATCACAGAACAAATAGCTTGAATAATGAGTTTGACCACCAGTATTACTTCCAGTCGTTACGGCATTATTATTACTATCATATGTAACTTTACCATTACCATTTTTATAAATTCCAGTAGGTGCAATACCAATTTGTACATATCTATTGTTTCTAGTATTATATTCTCTAACTGTACGACTTAATTGTTCAATGAATAAATCAACTTGTTTTCTTCTCCAATCTGCACTAGATAAATTCTCTGTATCATATTTTGTTTTAGTTAATGAATCATCAACACCATCAATATAAAAATAATCATCAAAATGAATTGCATCAACATCATAATTTCTTATAATTTCCATACATGTTTCAACAATAAAATTTCTAACAGCAGGTTCACCTGGATTTAATATAACAGCATTTCTATTTGAAACAAGTAAATTATCAGGGTTACTTCCAGCATTATTACTACATTTATTCTTAATACCATTAGCAACACTTTCACAAGTTCTAGTAGTACTAGATGTTGTTAAGACTCTATAAGGATTTAACCATGCATGAAATTCAATTCCTCTTTTGTGAGCTTCTTCTATAATCCAAGGCATTAAATCAGTAGTTGCAGTATAAAAACTAGACTTTGGATTTAATGATGAAGGATATGTAGCATCATTATACATACGCATATGGAAAATACAAACATTTAAATTATATGCTTCCATTACATCATACATTTCAATAATTTCATTTTTATAAGTTTGAATATTACTATTAGTACAACTTGGTAAACAATTAGCTATAGGAGTTACCCAAACTGCTCTCCAATAAGTTTCAGGTTGATCATAACTATCTTGAATTTGAACATTTATAGTAGTACCTTTATATAATACCTCTGTACCATCAGACAAAACTAAATTTTTAGCACTTACATTTAGAGAAAAAGAAAATGCAATAACAAAAATACAAATAATTAATACTTTCTTTAAAATCTTCACTATACTCTCCTTTATTATTTTAAAATGACAACATTTTTGGTTTTTATATTACATAGTATTGTAAACTCTTTATCAAGAAAATCATTTAATCTATAAGTAAATAATCCTCTTCTATCAAAGTTACAAAATATTTTTTCAGTTTTAAAAGAATAATTAACATCATTAATTGTTGTATTAATAACAAAATATAAATTATCTTTACCTTCGTAATTCTTTAAAACGCATTTAACTTCATGATAATCATTTTTAGATTTAAATATTCTAACTAAACCTAAAACTTGAATCATTAAATAAAGAACTAAACTAATAAAAATAGCAATGAAAACAATATTTTGAATCAATTTATATCTTTCATTATTAAATACTAATAAAAAATAAACTAATGCATAACATACACAAAACATTAAAATAAAAATAAAATGTTTGAAATAATAACTAAACTCATAAGAATTTGTAATCTTCTTATTCATAATTAAACCACCTCAATCATATTATATAACATAAATTTAAAAATGAAAAGAAAAAAGAGCAGCTAACACCGCTCTAAATATTTTACATATTAGCTTCTATAATACCATAATCATGATCTTCTCTTAAATAAACAACACAAACTTTATTAGTTTCACTATTTAAGAAAATAAAGAAGTTATGATCTAGTAAATTCATTTGTAAAATAGCATCATCAATAGTCATTGGAACAAGTTCAACCTTTTTATCTTTAACTAGATTAGTAGCAATAATTTCAGCTTAAATATCTTTAATAATTTTGATAATTGAAAAAAACTATACCAAATAATATAACAATAATAACTAAATAAATAATTCTAGCTGTTAATTGATATCTTTCATTTTGTAAAATAATTATTAAAAAAAACTAATAAAATTAATCCTAAAATTAAATAAGTTAAAAATTGTCTAAAGTAATAAGTAAACTTAAATGAATTTCTCAATTTTTTGGTCATAATACACCTTCTTTTAGTTAATTATATAATATTAACCAAAAAAAGTAAAATAAAAGAAGATAACAAATAATGTTACCTTCTTAAATTTCTTAAAACATTAATTGGATTTGCTCTTAATATCCATAATAACGATAATAATTGGATAGCAATAAAAATAAGTATTGTGCCTCCATAACATATAATAACTTGTTTAAATGTTATATTTAAAATATGTATAATTCCAACATTTTCAATAACAAACTTAGAATTTATAATACTATTTATTATACTAACACCAATTATACTTAATATAAAACACAAAATAAAATATAATATCAATCTTAATAAATAAATACCAACTATTCCTAATTTTGAATATCCTAGATTATACACAATAGCAATTGATTTCTCTTCACTTTTAATACTTAGATTTAAGAATAAAGCAAGAATTAATAATGAAAATACAATAAGAGCATACATAATATCTTTTAAATAACTAGTTCTTTTTAATGGTTCATTATTATCTAATATTATTTCAACAACATTATTAGTAAAAGATAAACGTGAAATAGATTTACTTTTATCAAAAATTGGTAAATATCCTTCTGCTAATTTAACATTATATAAGTCAGTTTCATAATTACCGGATAATGGTACTAAAAGTTCA
Organism: Bacilli bacterium; assembly: GCA_016282055.1. GTDB lineage: Bacteria > Bacillota_I > Bacilli_A > ML615J-28 > CAG-698 > CAG-698. Next base: position 875 of record JAEEJT010000161.1, on the reverse strand, counting down.
TCTATCTTACCATCATTTTCTTTTCTAAGATTAAATATTGATTGTGCTAAGTCTTCACTTATTACATATTGATAGTTTGTATTAAGATTAACTAATCCATCTTCAATATAAAAGAAATAACCTTTAACTTTAACATTCAAATCTAAACTATTAAATTCATCTTCATATGTAATAGTAATTTCATTAGGTATTTTATCTCTAACAACCTCATTATATAAAATAGATAATGAAAGTTCTGGAATATATTCATTTTCTATATGAGAAAAAATATATTTATACATATCTTGTGTATCATTAAATCCATTTTCTCTCATTATTTCTAAAAAATCACTAAAACCATACTGATTTATTTTATCCATTAATAAATGATAAAGATCATTATAATATTCATTCATGTTAAGAAGTATTTCATTTTCATTTAATTCATATATAGGTTTCGATTTAGAATCAAATCCTAAAGTCGCACCATTTAATAAAATAAATTCATTCATATTACTATTAATACGTACATCACTATTTAAATTAACTTTATCATTAGATAAATGAATATAAGACTTGCCATTATTTAAAAATGATTCATTAAAATAATAACAATTATCAATATCATTTAAATTAACATTATGTGTATCAATAATACCAGTTATTGTATATTCATAGTTATCAATTAAAATTGTATCTAAAATACTTTTATTTTCTTCTATTGCATAAAGTTTACTTATAGCAACTTCATTATTATTCTTAGGTATATTTCCTTCAAAATCAAATTTAAATGTTTTAATAAAATTTTCATCAATAATCATATAGTCATAATAGCGATTATTATATGTATAATATTTTTCATCAGACTTTACAGAATCATATACTTCTTCATCAGG
>JAEEJT010000160.1 GCA_016282055.1 Bacilli bacterium | reverse complement strand
TGTATATTTAAAACTCTTACAACATTCTTATTTTCACTTACATAATACATAGTTCCTTGATTAATATAAAGATACATCTTATATTCTTTAGTATAATCATTGTATAATACTAAAATATCACCAAGAGTTAAATTATTAGCAAGCCCTCTTTTTCTAGATGAAATGTTTAAACTAATATCAATTGTTTTAACAATATTTGATTTTTCAACACTCTTAAAATTCAAAATAATATCATCAATACTTTTACCATATACAAATAAATAATAATTAGATATTAAATCTTGTGTTGAATTAAATGTTTTATTAATTATATTTGACATATATTCATTAGATTTATTCTTGTCTATTCCCTTAGCATATGTAAAATCAAGATTTTCAAGGGCATTAGTATTAAAATAAGTATTACAATCACTAATCTTAGTTTTTATTAAACTATCTTTATATTTAATAGTATAATGTATTTCATTTGTACTATTTCCCTTTACATTACCAAATAAATAATATTCATTATCACTTACTTTAAAGTAATCAACATCACTTGTAAAATAACTAACATTATTGTTTATTTTAACTTTAAATAATATATTACTATAATTATTATTTGATTTATTATTTAATGTTATTGTATAGTTAACTAATCCATCACTTGTATTACCATATAATCCAATATCACTTGTTTTACAAACATCAAGATTATTATAAGCATATATTGTTTTAGCATTTGTTGTAATTTTAGATGAATAATCACCATTATTATCAGTAACACCATTAACAGGTCTTAATACAGAGAAAGAGAATATAGAGTCATCACTACTTTCATGGAATAAATATCTATATGATGTTGTATTATAAAAGAAATCGGAAGCATCTATTAAAAATATAGTTCCATCAACACTTTCTTTTTGAGTTTGAGCTTCATAGAATGTATCAGGATCACCATTATACTCAGATTCACTTATATCATCCCCAGTAGAATGAATAAATAATCCATTTCCATAATACATTACAATATGACCTCTATTTCCACTAGTTTTACCATGACGATAGTTAATAACATCTCCAACTTGAAGATTATTATATATTTCATTTAGTAGTGTTGCTCTACTTTCACTAGTCTTATAATCACTATTTTTAATATAATAAATAACATCACTTGCAGTTTGATTACTCTTAGCATAACTTTCAGTATAATATGTTGATGTTTTTAGATTATGATTTCCTGAACCAAAAACATAACTATAAACAGAATAACAAAAGCTACTACAATCAACGTATTGTGTTGTATAAATACTAGCTTTATAAGGTGTAGCATTAGTGATTCTTCTTATTTGAGAATATTGATTATTAACCCCTTTATATAAATAAGCACTAGCAACACTCTTTATTAAATCTTGAGTTCTTTTTTTATCATATTTTCCATTTAAATAACTAGACGTAGTATTAAGAAAACTATTATAATAAGTATCTTTATACTTATTTCTATTAGTATCTAAATCTTTATAATAATTTGATTTATCAATAAAACTACAATTAATACCATTTAACTCTTCTTCTATTTCTCTTAATTCATCGTATGAATTATTATTATTCATCTTTTTATCAAAATATGAATTAAATAGAGTAATAAGTTCACTTTCTTTATTAAAATTATACTTTGTATCAATTAATAAATATAATTCAATAACTTCAGTTAAATTTGAATAATTAACTTCATCAATACTTTCATATGCATTTACAAAATTAGCTATTTCAGTATTATTAATTTTCCATTTTCCATATAAAGTAATATCTTTAGTAACTAAACTATTAAAATCATACAATACATTATCTAAATACCATCCATCAAAAGAATAAATACCATTTCTTAGTTTTTTATTGGTAATAGATTTAATTGCTGTATTTTCTTCAATATATATAGTATCAAGTTTATTAACATCATCGATAAATTCAACTTTATATCTTTTAGTTTCTTCTTCTTTAGTCTCACCACAATTTTTACATTTATATACTCGTACAATATGAGTATTATTATCTTCTTTTACATAATCAAATTCATATTCATGAATACATTCACTATCATTAGTATCATTATTATTAGTATTCTCATTATTATTTTTATTTACTGTATCACATGAAACTAAAAAAACTAATAATAATAAAATAAATCCTATTTTTTTCATATAAACCTCTTACTTTAATCTTGCAATTGGACCATCTGATCCAACTGGTTCCTCATAATATAAATATTTATGAATAAAATATATTCCTATTTCTATTAATGTTATAAGTAAATTAAATATAGTCATATCAATATTTAGTGCTAATAATTGAAATAATAACATTATTATTATAAGTAAATTAAATACATAAAAACATTTTCTTACTTTCTTTATAAAAATAGATAATATTGAAAATATAAATAAAACTATATGTAATAAAAATAAAATCATATAAACATATACATGATATTTAAATAAATCAAAACTTATATAATTAAAATGATATACTACTTTTTCTTCATTTGCATAATCTATTAACTTTACACTATTTGGTATAATCATTAATATAATTATTAAAGCTATTAAACAAGGAATTAAGAATACTAATTTTTTCATAAAATCACCTTATATATTATAACATAAAAAAGGTATTTCTTAAAAGAAATACCTTTAAAAAATTAATTTACTTTGTCATTTGTTGTATAGAATTGGAAAGTAATAGCCATTCCAGAATAATACAAGCATAAATAATTACCTTGATAAATAGCATCACTTGGATTAACTAATTGAGTAGTATAGTTAGGCCAATCAAATAATCCATGTGCACCATCAAAGTAAGCACAAGCTCCATTTAATGTTTGGAAAGCAGGAGCTCCTTGATTATAAGGACTGTTTGGAGTATTTAATAATGATGAAACTATTTGATTTGTTGCACCAAAATCAAATGCACCATAGTTATCAATCTTTAATGAACCTGAAATTTTTTCATTAGTAGGTCCTTGTGAAGAACCAGACTTATTAACACAAATCATATTCATATATGTTTGACTTCCATCACTATTTGGAACAACGAATGATCTTCCAAATGGAGTAAATAAAGCATTTAATGATTTAATTGCAGGTATCATTGCACTAGCATGAACAACAGAGAACCATCCTTCACTACCAGCAACAAATGATTCAAATACGCAATCATTAATAAATACTTTTCCAATATATTCTCCATATCCTTTATTTACATAATCTTGGATAATAGCTGGTCCACCAGCACCAATCATTTCACAATGATCTAAGTTGAAATCATGGCAACCCCAGTTATAAATAAAGCAATTGAAGCTATCATACAATTTACAATCTTTAACAAGTAATTTACTATTTGTGTTTTCACCAAAGTAACTTACAAAGAATTGAGAACAAATATTATTTAAAGCATTAAACTTAGGACCATTTATTTTAACTTCAATGATTCCACCAGCTTTTAAGTTATCTTCAATTCTTGGAGCGTTACCAATCATATTTAAATTAGACATAGTAACTTCACTAGAACTAGATTCAGCAAACATAAATAGTGTAGCATGACTTATAACAGTTCCTTCTTCAGTGATATTTCCTCTTTCTCTTTGTACAACAGGTAAAGAAGAAACATCAATTGTAAAGAAGTTTCCATACATATTAAATACTTCATTATCTAATAATTCATGACGATATAAATCATAAGAATCTTTCATAGATCCTACTGCTCTTTCATAATCAGAATCACTTGTAGAAATCTCATCAGCTTTATAATAGAATAAACCTGGCATATCTTCAATAGCTACATTTAAATCAGTTTGAATAATAATAGCATTAGGAGAATAATTTAATTGTAAGCCATTAGCTTCTTTAAATTCATTCCATGCATTAGTTTCTTCACCAGTTGTTCTTTTTTCAATATAAGCAAGTTCTTTTGCATTATATACATTATATCCATCAACAACTTCAATTAAATCAATAGTGATTGTATAATCATTTTGATTAACTTTACTTGATAATTTCTTAGGCCAAATAACAATTTTAAATACTTTACCAATAGCATTACTACTAAAATCAACAACAGCATTTAAAGTATCAATAGAATCAACGTAATCATTAATCATTACTTTAGTATATCCACTTGCTTCTTTTAAGTATAATTCAACGTTTAAATCCCAGTTTTGAACATATACATCATGTTCAAGACTACCATTTTGATTGTTCTTTCTTGCAAAAGTTAATACTGGTTTAAAACTAAAATTATTATCATCACCAACGATATAATTACTATCTTTTACATAGAATTCAGTTTTTGTATTAGTCTTTTCTTTTTTGTTATTTAAGAAATTTGAATAATAACTTGGAATTTCAATATGTTCAACAGCATAAGTATAGTTTTCAGTAAACTTAGCATAAATAGTAGTTGTTGTTACAATAGGTGTATTAAAATCATATACTGTAGTAAAATCACTACTAGTATACCAACCACCAAAGAAATAACCTTCTTT